>NZ_CATQFT010000003.1:0-180383 GCF_958267405.1 Neisseria maigaei
GAGCATCAGTTGTCAGACGGCATTATGCGCAAAGCCTGCCGCAACCGCCCGCTGACGGAAGCGCAAACCAAACGCAACCGATATTTGTCGAAGACCCGTTATGTGGTCGAACAAAGCTTCGGTACGCTGCACCGTAAATTCCGCTATGCTCGGGCAGCCTATTTTGGTCTGCTCAAAGTGAGTGCGCAAAGCCATCTGAAGGCGATGTGTTTGAACCTTTTGAAAGCCGCCAACAGGCTAAGTGCGCCCGCTGCCGCCTAAAAGGCAGCCCGGATGCCTGATTATCAGGTATCCGGGGAGGATTAAGGGGGTATTGGGGTAGAATTAGGAGGTATTTAGGGCGAAAACAGCCGAAAACCTGTGTTGGGGTTTTGGTTGTTGTGGGGAAAGGAATTTTGCAAAGGTCTCGGATCAAATTTCCATTAGCTCATTATTTTAAAATTGAAATTTTATATTTTATTTCACTGTTGTTAAAACGCTGTTCACATTCCTTTATCGGTTTTATCATTCATTACCTTATTTACGGCTTCGGGAGACAGGGGCTTACCGCATTTGCTGCAGTAATCGATTTTTGGAACAGGGGAAATGCCTTTAAAGAAAGTAAAGCTATCCGACCCGATGCCGACGGAGGTGCCATAATTCATCTTTTGGAATTCG
Source organism: Neisseria maigaei (assembly GCF_958267405.1). Taxonomy (NCBI): domain Bacteria; kingdom Pseudomonadati; phylum Pseudomonadota; class Betaproteobacteria; order Neisseriales; family Neisseriaceae; genus Neisseria; species Neisseria maigaei. The sequence continues at coordinate 658 of NZ_CATQFT010000003.1, forward strand.
TGGCAATAGGGGCAGATTCCTGCGATGATTATGTAGAATAAAATTATGATACCTCCGAAACTGAAATATATCGCAAATATTATTTGCACAATTGTTATTTGCAGAAAGTTAGAACCCGTTATCACGTCTTGGATAAATGCCAAAACCACTGTGATTTCGAGAATTAAAAAGAAAAATTTTGGAATCCTCATCCTTTTCTGAAACCTGATTGCGGTATCCATGGCTTTGTCTTTGTCATTTAAGTTTGTGTTCATGTTTTTGACCCTCTTTGTTTCTAAAATCCTTTTTAAATTGCCGACTTTTTCCGTTCCAAATGTCCCATTTGAACATTATCCCGCTGCCTAAAATACGACCCAAATTCATCGGCTGTTCTTGCTGCGATACCTGCAAACAACAGTTTAATGGGTTTATTTTGTTTATTCTAACCTATTACTGTTTAAATAAATTTCCAAAGGCTTGGGCAGGGCGTAATCTTTCAAATGCGCCGGATTTATCCAAATGCCGTCTGAAGGGCTTTCAGACGGCATTTGTCCTTCAAACGGCGTAATCATCAGCAGGCGGTGCGTCAGGCGGTGGGTCAGGGCGGTTTGTTCGTCCATATCCTCCATCGTCAGGGAGAGTTTGGCGGCAAAGTCGGAAAGCCCGTTCAAACTTTCAAAACACGGTACGCAATACAGCCCGCCCCAAATGCCTTTGGCGGGGCGTTTTTCCAGCAAGATTGCGCCGTCCCGGTTGCGGACAATCAGCCAGTAAAGCGGCAGGGTTTGCACTTCGGAGGCGGTTTTTTTGCGCGGCAGCTCGGCGGTGCGGTTTTGCTTTTTCGCTTCGCAGATGTCCGCCATCGGGCATTGATGGCACAAGGGTTTCGCCCGTTTGCACACGGTTGCGCCCAAGTCCATCAAACCTTGCGTGTAGGCGGGCATATCGGCGTTTTCAGACGGCATCAGACTTTCGGCAAGCATCCAAAGCGAGTTTTCAAATTTTTTGTCCTGCGGATTGCCGTCGCGGGCGAACACGCGGCAGAGAACGCGTTTGACGTTGCCGTCCAAGATGGTTTCGCGTCGGTTGAAAGCAAAGGCAGAAATGGCAGCGGCGGTACTTCTGCCTACGCCACAGAGCGTTTCCAAGTCTTTGCGTTCGGGTGGAAAGATACCGCCGAATTGTCCGACAACTTGTTGCGCAGCTTTGTGCAGGTTGCGTGCGCGGCTGTAATAGCCCAAGCCTGCCCATAAGGATAAAACCTCGTCTTGCGGCGCGGCGGCAAGCGATTGCACGGTTGGGAATTTTTCCAGGAAACGCGGATAGTAGTCCAACACGGAGGCGACCTGCGTCTGCTGGAGCATGATTTCCGAAAGCCAGACGCAATAAGGGTTTTTGACCTGCCAAGGCAGGTGGTGCCTGCCGTATTGTTTTTGCCAGCGGATAAGCCGTTCGGAGAAGGGGGAGGGTGTGTTCATTAATATTAATCGATGGTTTTATTTATATTTAAAACAGTATGTTATGGTATGGCATTGTGAAGGTAATGCTTATTGACATGCAGTTTGTAGGGGTATATAACTCATATAGAGAAACTTTATTGCAACATTGAAATTATCTATCAACAAGCAAGGAGTATCATTATGAAAGCAATGGTTTATCACGGCGCAAACGACATTCGTTTTGAAGAAAAACCCCGCCCGCAGATTATCGATCCGACCGATGCGGTGGTGAAAATCGTCAAAACCACGATTTGCGGTACCGACTTGGGTATTTGGAAAGGCAAAAACCCCGAAGTTGCCGACGGCCGTATTCTCGGTCATGAAGGCATCGGTATTGTAGAAGAAGTCGGCGAGGCTGTAAAAAATATCAAAGTCGGCGATAAAGTCATTATTTCATGCGTCAGCAAATGCTGCACTTGCGACAACTGTAAAATCCAACTTTATTCACACTGCCGCAACGGCGGCTGGATTTTGGGCTACATGATCGACGGCACGCAAGCCGAATACGTCCGCACGCCTTATGCCGATAACAGCCTTGTTCCGCTGCCCGATAATGTCAATGAAGAAGTCGCCCTGTTGTTGAGCGATGCCTTGCCGACCGCCCACGAAATCGGCGTGCAATACGGCGATGTCAAACCCGGCGACACTGTATTCATCGCTGGCGCAGGCCCTGTCGGTATGTCCGCCCTGTTGACCGCCCAACTGTACAGCCCCGCCGCCATCATTGTTTGCGATATGGATGAAAACCGTTTGAAACTGGCGAAAGAGTTGGGCGCGACCCATACCGTCAACCCTGCTTCCGGCGACGTATCCAAACAAGTCTTTGCCATCGTCGGCGAAGACGGCGTGGACTGCGCCATCGAAGCCGTCGGTATCCCCGCCACATGGAATATGTGTCAAGACATCGTGAAACCCGGCGGTCATATCGCCGTTGTCGGCGTACACGGTCAATCCGTTGATTTCAAACTGGAAAAACTTTGGATTAAAAACCTCGCCATTACTACCGGCTTGGTAAACGCCAATACCACCGAAATGCTGATGAAGGCGATTTCCAGCAGCTCCGTCGATTACACCAAAATGCTGACCCACCGTTTCAAATTCAGCGAATTGGAAAAAGCTTATGATGTGTTCAAACACGCTGCCGAAAACCAAGCGATGAAAGTGGTTTTGGAAGCGGATTAATCGGCGTTGAATCAGTTGTTTTTTTAACCGGATGCCGTCTGAACGTGTTTCAGACGGCATTTTTTCAGCCGTGTAAAATGGGCTGTTCCTGATCAATCAGGTATTTAAGGGGGATTAATGGGGTATAGTGGATTAAATTTAAACCAGTACGGCGTTGCCTCGCCTTGCCGTACTATTTGTACTGTCTGCGGCTTCGTCGCCTTGTCCTGATTTTTGTTAATCCACTATATTTTGGTGGGAACGGCAGTTATTTGAAACGAAAATATTCGAAAAACCTGTGGTTGGATGTCGGCTGTTTGAAGAAAAGGAATTTTGCAAAGGTCTCTAAGCGTTTTTTAACGACGGCTAATTTGTTAGTTTCAGCCGTTCATCACGGTATTTTACCGATAGGGCGATTTCTCTAACTAATTGATAAGTATATTATAATTATTTTTTTGTTATATGTTTCCGCACATCGCGCGTCCTTCGCATTATGCGGGAGATGGATGGGTATTTTAGGGGACGGTGTGCCGAGGAAGTGCTGCCGTGTATGCCGACTGCGCCGCCAAGCGGCAAAATGCCGTCTGAAACAGCAAAGGGCTTCAGACGGCATTTTTACGATGCGGTTCAGGCTTTGGATTTCAACGCCGCCGCTTCTTTAGCGAGGCGGGTGATGGTGTCCCAGTCTTTGTTTTTCACGGCTTCTTTCGGGGTCAGCCATGAGCCGCCGACGCACAAGACGTTGGGCAGTGCCAAGTATTCGGGCGCGGTGGCGAGGCTGATGCCGCCGGTCGGGCAGAAGCGTACGTCAGCATAAGGGCCGTAGAGGGCTTTGAGCATGGCTTTGCCGCCGACGACTTCGGCAGGGAAGAGTTTGAGAGTATCGATGCCGTGTTCCAAAGCCAGTTGGACTTCGCCCGGAGTGGCAACGCCGGGAATCAGTGGGATGCCGCTGTTGTGGCTGGCTTTGGCGAGGGATTCGTGCAAACCCGGGCTGATGGCGAAAACCGCACCTGCGTCTTCGACGGCTTTGAGCTGTTCGGGATTGGTTACCGTACCTGCGCCGACGATGGCGTTGGGCACTTCTTTGGCAATCAGGCGGATGGCGTCGAGGCCGACGGGGGTGCGCAAGGTGATTTCGAGGGTAGGAATGCCGCCTTCGACAAGGGCATGGGATAAATCGACGGCAGTGCTCAAGTCGTCAATCGCCATTACCGGCACAACTGCGCCGGCAGTTAAAATTTTGCGGGGGGTCAGTTTGGACATTTCGGTTCTCCAAGTGGAAGGGGGTGTTGTTTTTTGCTGCGGTCAAACGGGATGGGGGTTTAAGTTTTCAGACGACCTTTGGGGGCTGTAGGTCGGATTCGAGAATCCGACCTACGTCTTTGGTTTTATTCGCGGGCTAAGCCCACGCTACGTCTGCTGTGTTCAAACGGGACGGGGTTTAAGTTTCAGACGACCTTTAGAGGCTGTATTCGGATACTCATATTCGACAAATGCCCTGATAACGTTGGATTCGAGAATCCGGCCTACGTCTATCTTAAACGGCTTCAATAATTTTTCAGACGACCTTCCGTTTACAAAGGTCGTCTGAAACGTGCATCAAGCAAATTCGCCGCCGAAGCTCATCGCGCCGGTTTCCGCGCCGCTGGTCAAACTGCGGAAGCCGGCGAAGAGTTCGCGGCCGCAGCCTTGTTGGTTCGCGCCCAAGTCGATGTGTTCGATTTCGCGGGCATTCCATTCGGCTTCGTCAATCAGGACGTTGAGTTCGCCGGTCACGGAATCGAAGCGGATCAGGTCGCCGGTACGGATTTTGGCGATGTTGCCGCCCATCAGGGCTTCGGGTGTCATGTGGATGGAGGCTGGAACTTTGCCGGACGCGCCGGACATACGGCCGTCGGTCAGCAGTGCCACTTTAAAGCCGCGGTCTTGCAGGATGCCCAAAGGTGGGGTCAGTTTGTGCAACTCGGGCATACCGTTGGCGCGCGGGCCTTGGTAGCGGACAACACACACAAAATCGCGTTCCAACTCGCCGCGTTCAAATGCAGCCAAAACTTCGCGTTGGTCGTTGAACACGATGGCGGGCGCTTCGATGATGCGGCAACCTTCGCGCACGGCAGACACTTTAATCACGCCGCGACCTATGTTGCCTTTCATCAGGCGCAGACCGCCGTCCGGAGAGAACGGGTTGTCGGCTTTGCGCAGGATATCGTCGTTGCCGCTGGTTTCAGGGGCTTCGCGCCATTCGAGTTTGCCGTCGATGAGGAAAGGCTCTTTGGTGTAGTGGCGCATACCATGTCCGACGACGGTATCGACATCGTCGTGCAACAGACCTGCGTCCAGCAATTCGCGGATGACGAAAGGCAGTCCGCCCGCTGCGGTAAAGTGGTTCACGTCGGCTTTGCCGTTTGGATACACGCGGATGAGCAGCGGGATGATGGAGGAAATTTCGTCAAAGTCGTCCCAGTTCAAAATCACGCCTGCGGCGCGCGCCATGGCGACGAGGTGCATGGTGTGGTTGGTCGAACCGCCGGTTGCCATCAGGCCAATCAGGGCGTTGATGAAGGATTTTTCGGTCAACATTTCGCCCAATGGTTTGATGGTGCCGTTTTTGATGCCGCGTGCGAGGTGTCCGGCTGCGTAGCGGGTCAGGGTCTCGCGCAGGTCGGTGTATGGGTGGACGAAAGCGGCGGCAGGCAGGTGTACTCCCATCATTTCCATCATCATTTGGTTGGAGTTTGCCGTGCCGTAGAAAGTGCAGGTGCCGGGGCTGTGGTAAGAACCCATTTCGCTTTTCAAAAGTTCGTCGCGTCCGACTTTGCCTTCGGCAAAAAGCTGGCGGGTGCGGGCTTTTTCCTTATTGCCGATACCGCTGGACATTGGGCCTGCAGGGACAAAGATGCCTGGGATATGGCCAAACGACAATGCACCGATCATCAAACCCGGTACGATTTTGTCGCATACGCCCATAAACAGTCCGCCGTCGAACATTTGGTGCGACAGGCCGACGGCGGTACTCATCGCAATCACGTCGCGGGAGAACAGCGACAGTTCCATACCGGCGTAGCCTTGCGTGATGCCGTCGCACATGGCGGGCGTGCCGCCGGCGACTTGGGCGGTCGCGCCGTTTTTCTGGGCTTCGTCTTTGATTTGGTCGGGGAAGTCTTTAAACGGCTGATGTGCGGAAACCATGTCGTTGTAGGCGGTGATGATGCCTAAGTTGGGGACGGTTTCCTGAAGCATTTCGATTTTGATGCTTTTAGGCATGGCAGCATAGCCGTGCGCCAAGTTGGAGCAGCCGAGCTGGTTGCGCTCTAAGCGTCCCATTTGTTTGGCACTGCGGATTTTCGCCAGATATTTTTCACGCGTCGGACGGCTGCGTTCGATAATGCGCCCGGTAATTTCGGCGAGTTTGGGGTGGGTAGGAGTAGTGTTCACGGTCGGTCTCCTGTCGGAACGGGGTGGTATTGGGGATTTGTTTGTGCGTTTCTGATTTTTGTATCGGGTATTCAGACGGGGAGTGTTTTAAAAGATATGCCGTCTGAAAGTGGGAAGCGAGTGCTATTATAGTACAAAATTTGTAATTTTGTTACAAAAAAGTCAGGCATTGAAAAGAAATTTGATTTAAATCGCAGAATCTTCCGATTGTTGTAACGGAATAGGGGAAACCTGCCCGATTTTTGGACTAAGTCAAATAAATTGTAAAAATGGGAATAGACAAAAAGTGTAGCGGTGTGTAGTATTACTACTCATTATGCCGCCTGCCTTTGTTTCCGATATTGCGATGCAGCGTGATGGGAAAAGCAGGTTTCAGACGGCATCGAAAAATTCTTTCCTGACGAGATAATACGATGAGTACACAAACAAATTTTGATTTGGTGTTGTTCGGTGCGACCGGCGATTTGGCGATGCGCAAGCTGTTGCCCTGCCTGTATCAGGCGCACGTGGCCGGTCTGCTTCATCCCGAAGGGCGTATTTTGGGGGTCAGCCGCAGCGAGTTGGATACCGAAGGTTTTCTGGCGAAGGTGGAAACCAGTTCCAAAATCCATGTGAAAGAAAATTTTTCCGATGAGGCTTGGACATCGTTTGTCGAACGTCTCGCATATCTCAAAGTCGATGTCACGCAGCCGGACGATTTTGCCGCTTTGGGCGATTTGGTCAAAGCACGAAAAGAAACCGACAACGTCGTCATCTATCTGTCCACCGCGCCCAAATTCTTCGCGCAAGCCTGCGAGAACCTTGCTGCGATCGGTTTGAATGCCGACAATGTGCGCGTGGTTTTGGAAAAACCGCTGGGTACGGATTTGGCTTCTTCCCAACAAATCAATACCGATGTGGCGCGTTATTTCAAAGAAAGGCAAATCTACCGCATCGACCACTACTTAGGCAAAGAAAGCCTGCAAAACCTGCTGGCGCTGCGTTTTGCCAACGTGATGTTCGAGCCGTTGTGGAACAACAAATACATCGAAAGCGTACAACTGACCATCGCCGAACAGCTCGGCGTGGAAGAGCGCGGCGAGTTTTACGACATTACCGGCGCGTTGCGCGATATGGTGCAAAACCATTTGATGCAGATGCTGTGCATGACTGCGATGGAAGCCCCCGCCAGTTTGGATGCCGACGCGGTGCGCGACGAAAAAGTCAAAGTCATCAAATCGCTGAAACCTCTGACCATCGAATCCGTCAACGAAAATGTTATTCGCGGGCAATATGTTGCAGCCAACGGTATGAAGGGCTATCTAGAAGAAAAAGATGTACCGAAAGGCAGCTTCACTGAAACCTACGTCGCCATTAAAGCCGAAATCGAAAACGAACGCTGGAAGGGCGTTCCCTTTTACCTGCGTACAGGCAAGCGCATGGCGGGCAAAGTGGCGGAAATCGTTTTGAACTTCAAAGATTTGAACAGCCATATTTTTGAAGGCAGCCGCACCGCGCCCAACCGGCTCGTTATCGAGTTACAACCGCATGAATCCGTGCGCCTCTATACGCAGATGAAAACCCCGGGTGCTGGCAATAAGGTCGAAACCGTGCCGCTGGCAACCGATTTGGGCAAAGCATTGAAAGGCCGTCGCGCCGAGGCTTACGAACGCCTGCTGTTGGATGTGATTAACGGCAAACTCGCTTTGTTCAACCGCCGCGACGAACTCGAAGCCGCTTGGGAATATGTGATGCCGATTTTGGAAAACTGGACAGGCAATACCACGCCGCCGCACGGTTACGGCGCACATTCTTGGGGTCCCGAAGCCGCCCGCGAACTGTTGGCGCGCGACGGACACAAGTGGCACGAAGAGCAGTAATGCAATAATGCGTTCAGACGGCATGGGGTTTGAAATGCCGTCTGAACGCAAGTAAAGCAGTAAAAAGCAGTCCCGATATTTGGTATCAAAAGCATAAACAACTGTTCGGCCGGCATATTGCTCAACCCGTTTCCATAACGGAATATGCCGTCTGAAATAAAAAAAGGGCACAAATATGTTTGTTTGGCACGAATACGAAAATGCGGCAGAAGCGGCGCAGTCTTTGGCTGACGCAGTGGCGGATGCTTTGCAGGGCGCGCTGGATGAAAAAGGCAGTGCGGTGTTGGCAGTCTCCGGCGGGCGTTCTCCGATTGCGTTTTTTAATGCGCTCTCGCAAAAAGATTTGGACTGGGGCAAAGTGGGCGTTACTTTGGTTGACGAGCGCGTCGTGCCGACCAACCACGCCGACAGCAATACCGGTCTGGTGCGCGAATACCTGTTGAAGAACAAAGCGGAAGCGGCAATGTGGATTCCTATGGTGGAAGACGGAAAAACTGAAACCGAATTACATCCCGATGCTGTTGTCGATTATGCACTGAAACATTACAAGCAGCCCGATGTTTTGGTTTTGGGTATGGGCAACGACGGGCATACGGCTTCGATTTTCCCGAAATCGCCCCAGTTTCAGACGGCAATCGACGGTTCGGCAGGTGTCGCGCTGGTTCATACCACGCCCGTTACCGCGCCGCACGAACGCATCAGCATGACCTTGGGCGCAATCGCCCGGACGCAAAATATCTTTTTGGCGATTCAGGGCGCGGAGAAAAAAGCCGTATTCGACCAAGCCGCACAAGGCGAAAACCGCGAATATCCGATCAGCTTCGTATTGAACCGCCAAGGAGTGAACTGCCATGTCTTCTACGCCGAATAAACACGCCGATTACCCGAGGCTGGTCGCCGACATCGGCGGTACGAATGCACGCTTTGCTCTGGAAACCGCGCCGTGCGTGATTGAGAAAGTCGCCGTCCTGCCGTGTAAGGAATACGACACGGTTACCGACGCGGTGCGCGCCTACCTGAAGCAAAGCGGTGCAACAGGCGTGCGGCACGCCGCCTTTGCCATCGCCAACCCGATTTTGGGCGACTGGGTGCAGATGACCAACCACCACTGGGCATTCTCCATCGAAACCACCCGTCAGGCTTTGGGTTTTGAAACGTTGATTCTGTTGAACGACTTTACCGCGCAGGCATTGGCGGTAACGCAGACTTCAAGCAAAGACCTGATGCAGGTAGGCGGGCAAAAACCTGTCGAATTTTCCCCAAAAGCCGTTATCGGCCCCGGTACCGGCCTGGGCGTGAGCGGATTGGTGCACAGCCCCGCAGGCTGGGTGGCTTTGGCGGGCGAGGGCGGGCATACCAGTTTCCCGCCGTTTGACGATATGGAAGTGCTGATTTGGCAGTACGCCAAAAACAAATACGGCCATGTTTCCGCCGAACGCTTTTTGAGCGGCGCGGGCTTGAGCTTGGTTTACGAGGCTTTGGCTGCAAAACAGAAAGCGAAACCCGCCAAACTGATGCCGTCTGAAATCACGGAAAAGGCTTTGAGCGGCACGTCGCCTTTGTGCCGTCAGACTTTGGACATCTTCTGCGCCATGCTCGGCACGGTTGCTTCCAACCTCGCCCTGACGCTGGGCGCGCGCGGCGGCGTGTACCTGTGCGGCGGCATTATTCCCCGCGTGTTGGAATACTTCAAAACTTCCCCGTTCCGCAGCCGTTTCGAGAACAAGGGCAGGTTTGAAGCCTATCTTGCCGCGATTCCCGTGTATGTCGTCTTGAGCGAGTTTCCCGGAATTTCCGGTGCGGCTGCGGCTCTCGACAACCATTTGAGAAACGTTTAACCACAGCGGCTCCTTGCAGCGGGGCTGCATTATCGAAGGGCATATCATTATGTTAAGCAAAATCAGCGAATCACTGGCAAACCTTTCCGGTGCGGAACGCAAAGTCGCCGAATGTGCATTGGCGGAACCCAAATGGTTCGTCCATGCCGCCGTTGCCGAAATTGCCGAACATGCGTCCGTCAGCCAGCCGACCGTCATCCGATTCTGCCGCAGCCTCGGTTATAAAGGACTGCCCGAGTTCAAGCTCGCGTTGTCCGCCAGCATCGGTCATGAGGGTATGCCCTATGTCCACGAAGAACTCAACGCCGACGACGATATGGCAAGCGTGGTCGAGAAAGTATTGGGCAATGCCGCAGCCTCGCTGTTGGGCGAACGCCGCTTCCTGAAAGAGTCAGAGCTGGAAAACGCCATTGCCACGCTGATGCACGCCCGCCGCGTCGAGTTTTACGGTGTCGGCAATTCCGGTATCGTCGCGCAGGACGCGCAGCACAAGTTTTTCCGTTTCGGAATGTCCACGGTCGCCTATGTCGATACGCACACGCAGCTGATGGCGGCATCCGTTTTGAGCGATCAGGATGTTTTGGTTGCCATTTCCAACACGGGTTCGTCTATCGAACTTTTGGATGCGGTCAGCATCGCCAAAGAAAACGGCGCGTCCGTCATCGCGCTGACCCGCAACGATTCGCCTCTGGCGCAACTTGCCGACTGCGTGTTGAGCGTTGCCACACAGGAAAATGCCGAACTCTACACGCCCATGGTTTCCCGCCTCTTGCAGCTTGCCGTCATCGACATTCTCGCCATCGGACTTGCCCTGCGCTTGGGCGATGCTGCCAGCCTGCAATTGCAGAAAAGCAAAAAAAGCATACACAACAAGCACATCGATTACGACAAAGATTGACCTTCAGACGGCATCCCACAAATGCCGTCTGAAATGCCGGACAACGGCCGTCAGCGGCTTGCGGCAGTTTCCGGCAGCCTCTGCATCCCACAACAAAAAACCTCATTCAGGAGCATACAGATGAAACACCTTCACGACTTACCCGCATGGTCGAAATTGTGGAACCACTTTGACGACAGCAAAACATTGCATATGCGCGAAATGTTCGAGCAAGACCCGCAGCGTGCGGAACGCTACTGGCTGCAAGTCGGCGGACTGACGCTGGACTACTCCAAAAACCGCATCAACGACGAAACCATGTCGCTTTTGTTCGAGCTTGCCCGCGAAGCAGGCGTGCCGGAGCGGATGCGGCAGATGTTCCACGGCGAAAAAATCAATACGACGGAAAACCGCGCCGTCCTCCACGTCGCCCTTCGCAACCGCACCAATTCGCCGATTGTGGTTGACGGTGAAGATGTTATGCCCAAAGTCAACCGCGTTTTGCAACGTATGGGCGAATTTGCACACGAAGTCCGCAGCGGAAGCTGGCTGGGCTATACCAACCAAGTCATTACCGACGTTGTCAACATCGGCATCGGCGGATCGGATTTGGGCCCGCTGATGATGTGTACCGCGCTCAAACCTTTCGGTCATCCGCGCCTCAATATGCACTTCGTCTCCAACGTGGACGGCTCGCAACTGCGCGACGTATTGTCCAAAGTCCACCCCGAAACCACGCTGTTCATCATCGCCTCCAAAACATTTACCACGCAGGAAACGCTGACCAACGCGCTGACCGCGCGCGAATGGTTTTTGAATCATGCGGGCGACGAAGAAGCCGTTGCCAAACACTTCGCCGCCGTTTCCACCAATCAAAAAGCCGTCGCCGAATTCGGCATCGACACCGCCAATATGTTTGAATTTTGGGATTGGGTCGGTGGCCGGTACAGCCTGTGGTCCGCCATCGGATTGCCGATTATGCTGTATCTCGGCGAAGAAAACTTCATCGAAATGCTCAACGGCGCGCACCTGATGGACCAACACTTCATCAACACCCCGCTCGAGCGCAACCTGCCCGTCATCCTCGCCCTCATCGGCATCTGGTACATCAACTACTACGGCGGCGGCAGCCACGTCATCGCGCCTTACGACCAACACCTCCACCGCCTGCCCAAATTCATCCAGCAGCTCGATATGGAAAGCAACGGCAAACAGGTTACGTTGGACGGCAAAGCAGTCGGACACGAAACCTCGCCGATTATTTGGGGCGAAACGGGCATCAACGGTCAGCACGCCTTCTTCCAACTGCTGCACCAAGGCACGCACATTACCCCCATCGACCTGATTGCCTCGCTTGAAAAACGCAGCAACCTGCCCGGACACCACGAAATCCTGCTTGCCAACGTCTTCGCCCAAGCAGAAGCCTTTATGCGCGGCAAAACCCCCGACGAAGTCCGCGCCGAACTCAAAGCGCAGGGTATGGATGAGGCGCGTATCGAAGAGCTGGTCCCGCACAAAACCTTCTCCGGCAACCGCCCGACCAACCTCATCCTCATGGACAAGGTCAACCCGCGCAATATGGGCAGCCTGATTGCCATGTACGAACACAAAACCTTCGTACAAGGCATCATTTGGGGCATCAACAGCTTCGACCAGTGGGGCGTGGAACTCGGCAAACAACTGGCTAAAACCATTTTGGGCGAACTGACTGGCGAAACCGTGCCGCAAAAGCACGACAGTTCGACCGAACGCCTGATCAGGCTTTACCTGCAAACCAACCGCAAATCATAAAATCTCCGGGCAAAATGCCGTCTGAACGCCGACCGTTTCAGACGGCATTTTTATCGAACAGGAAAACCGTCGGTAAACTTGCAGAGCGTGTGCAATCCCGATATGATGGTTCGCATAAATTTAAACATGTATGTTCCGCAGCCATGTACTTCAAGTGCCGTAGCGTGTGTGGAAATACGCAACAGACAGTCCGTGTTTGGACGGCAAAGGAAATCCGATGAAAAAAAACTTACCCGCACTGGCATTGGCAAGTATGCTGATTTTGTCGGGCTGCGACCGTTTGGGAATAGGCAACCCGTTTTCCGGAAAGGAAATTTCCTGCGGAAGCGAAGAGGCTAAAGAGATTTTGGTCAAACTCGTCCGCGACAATGTCGAAGGTGAAACCGTCAAAACCTTTGACGATGACGCATTCAAAGACCAGGCATTTGCCGACATCGGCATATCGCATATCCGCAGCATGGTCGAACGTTTGGGCATAACCGTCGATGAAATCCGTACTGCCGAAAAAACCGACGCGTCCGGCAAACTCAAATGTGAAGCCACGTTGAAACTGGACGTGCCCGACGATGTTGTCGATTATGCCGTCGCCGCCAACCAATCCATAGGTAACAGCTATAAGAAAACGCCCGACTTTTTTGAACGCTACTACCGCAAAGAAGGCGCGTATTACATCAAAACCATTTCTTACAGCGTCCAGCCGACAGACGACAAAAGCAAAATCTTTGCCGAACTGAATCAGGCACACGATATCATCCATCCGATCAGCGAGCTGGTGTCTATGGCACTGATTAAAGAACCGTTGGACAAAGCGCAACAAAGGAACGAAGAACTTGAAGCGGCAGAAGCCGCCGCGCAGGAAGCGAGGGAGGCAGAAGAAGCGGCGGCGCAGGAGGCATTGGGTCGGGAGCAGGAAGCCGCCCGCGTATCCGAATGGGAAGAACGCTACAAGTTGTCGCGCAGCGAGTTCGAGCAGTTCTGGAAAGGATTGCCGCAAACTGTACAGAATAAACTGCAAGCTTCGCAGAAAACATGGAAAAGCGGTATGGACAAAATCTGTGCCAACAATGCGAAAGCCGAAGGTGAAACGCCAAACGGCATAAAAGTCAGCGAACTGGCATGCAAAACGGCAGAAACCGAAGCACGCTTGGAAGAGCTGCACAACCGTAAAAAAGCCCTTATCGACGAAATGGTCAGGGAAGCGGACAAGAAAGAAAGAACTGCCAAAGCGGCTCTGAACAGCGCGGTTCAGGCACTGCCCGCCGATATTGCCGAAACCGTCATGCCCGAGTACCGCAACTGGCAAAACGGTTTGAATGCCAAATGCGCCGACGGCGACGAATACGGCGTGGCACAATCCGACTGCCGTACCAGAGAAATCAATGCGAAAACCAAAGAAATCCAAGGTTATCTGATTAACTGACCTTCGATTTGAAGATGCCGTCTGAAATGCTTTTGCGTTTCAGACGGCATTTTTTGTCGGGATGGCAATTTTGAACAGCGACCGTTTTTGTCGGGTATAAATGCCCGACTTACGGCTGCGGGTTGAAGCCGTAGGGCAGCATTGCCATGCTGCCGTTTGTTTTGTTGCGGTGTGTCGCCGCTATTCTGTAAAGAAAGTATGTGCGCCGAGGTAGTTTTTAGCGTAAAACGGTGTAGAAAGTTTTTCGGTTCGGATGGTTTTGCCGCTGCTGGGGGCATGGATGAATTCGCCGTTGCCGATGTAGAGTCCGACGTGTGAGTAGCGGTGTGCGCCGCCGGTGTTGAAGAATACGAGGTCGCCGGCCTTGAGGCGGCTGTCGGGAATTTTGCGGCTTGCCGCCGCCATGTCGCGGGCGGTGCGCGGCAGCTTGACGTTGAGGGCGTTTTTGTAAACGAATTGGATCATGCCGCTGCAATCGAAGCCGGTTGCGGTGCTGCTGCCGCCCCATTTGTAGGGCGTGCCGATAAGTCCGAGGCTGTGGAGCATGAGTTCCTGCGAGCCTTGTGTGCGGTCGATGTGGCTGATGCGGACGGCTTGGATTTGCCGGACTGTCTGTTTGGGTTTCGGTTGGCGGTGTTTGCCGGAGGTTGTGCCGCATGAGGCGAGGAGCAGTGCGCTGAGACAGAGGAAAAGGGTTTTGTCGAGGGGAAACATGGTTTTTCCTTTGCGGGTTCGGATATGCCGTCTGAAGGTGTTTCAGACGGTATAGTGGATTAACAAAAATCAGGACAAGGCGACGAAGCCGCAGACAGTACAAATAGTACGGAACCGATTCACTTGGCGCTTCAGCACCTTAGAGAATCGTTCTCTTTGAGCTAAGGCGAGGCAACGCCGTACTGGTTTTTGTTAATCCACTATATTTCTATAATAAACCTTCTATGGGCAGCAGGGATAGGATTTTTGCGGCGATGCGTTTCCAAAGTTTGGCTTCGGGTTCGTTCGGGTAGGTTTTTCGGGTGGCGGGATCATACCATTGCAGGCGGTTGTGTTTGTCGAGGGTAACGCGGTAGGCGTATTCGGGTGTGGTATCGGCGAGGGTGCGCTCCATCTGTTCTGCGATTTTGGGGCTTTCGATGACGACACCCATTTCGGTATTGAGCCGTGCGGAACGGGGGTCGAGGTTGAATGAGCCGATGAAGATGCGTTTGCCGTCCACGATGAAGGTTTTGGCGTGCAGGCTGGTTACGGAGCTGCCGGTCAGGCCTTTGTCTTTTGTGGCGGGGACGGCATGGTTGGGTTGCAGCTCGTAGAGTTTGATGCCGGCTTTGAGCAGCGGTTTTCGGTATTTGACGTAGCCGGAATGGACGGCGGCAACGTCGGTCGCCTGCAGCGAGTTGGTCAGGACGGTAACGTCTATGCCGTCCTGCACCAGTTTTGCCAGTGCGTCTGTGCCGGATTTTGTGGGGACGAAATAGGGTGAAACCAGATAGACGCTTTTTTCGGGCTGTTTGAGCGCGTCTTGCAGCCGCCCGGCAATCGGCGGTTTGCGGCGGTCGCGGTCGAGTCCTTTTGCAGGGTCGTCGCTGATCAGGCGGGTTTGGACGCTCTGCCAGTCGATGCGTCCTGTCTGTATTTTCCGGTAGAGGGGTGACTGTTCGACGGTTTCGCGGTAGCGCAGGAGCGCGTGCCTGGACGTTTCGTCGTTGTATCCGAGTGCTTGAAGACCCTTGCCGATGTCGCCGCTGCGGATGATGCGCGTGGCGTTGTGGGCGGAATGGCTTGCCCAGTAGCGGTCGAAGTCGTGCGATACTTCGCCGACGACGCTGCCGGTAGCGAGGATGTCCAAGTCGGCGAAAACGGTGTCTTCACCGACTTTGAAGTATTCGTCGCCGATATTGCGTCCGCCGAGGATGGTGGCGCGGTTGTCGGCGGTAAAGGATTTGTTGTGCATACGGCGGTTGAGGCGGGGGAAGTCGGTCAAATAGCCCAATGCGCGCCATTTGCGGAAAACGAAGGGGTTGAACAGGCGCACTTCGATATTGGGATGGCTGTCGAGGGCGAGCAGGAGGTCGTCCAAGCCGCGCGTGTTGTTGTCGTCCAACAGCAGGCGCACGCGCACACCGCGTTCTGCGGCAAGGTATATAAGGTTGAATAGAAGTCTGCCGGAAATGTCGTTGCGCCAGATGTAGTATTGCAAATCGAGGCTGTGTTCGGCGGATTCGATAAGGGCGGCGCGGGTGGCAAAGGCTTCGTGGGGGTCGTCGAGCAGGTAAATGTCGGACAGGCGGCTGTCGGACGGGAAATGGCGGATGTGCAGGACTTTATCCAAACGGACGGGGGAAGCAGTGTCAAAATGGCGGCTTTCCGTGCGTTCATCCAAGGGCGGCAGCCATGCGGCGCACGAGCAGAGCAGGAGGAACAACAGGGGAAGGAGGCTGCGTGTTTTCATAGGAAATCGGTTCAGACGGCATTGCCTGTGTTTTGGGTTGGCGCACATGGAAGTGCGACATCATAATCCAAACGTTGAAACGGGTAAAAGTTTTGCGTGCGGACCGCTTCAGGACGGTGTATTCCGTGTCAGGTTGGTGCCGTCTGAAACGTGCAGCCGATTGAATACCAGCGATGAGGCAAGGGTGATGCCGCCGATGCTGAGCAGGGTCATACGGAAGGCGGAATGCAGACCTGAAGAAGCCGGTATCAGAAATGTCCAGTTTTTAAGGATTAATGCGCCGGCAACAATGCCCATGCTGATGGCAAGCTGTTGGTTGACCGCCATCAGGCTGTTGCCGCTGCCGGTCTGTTGCGGGCGCAAATCGGCGAGGGTCAGTGTGTTCATGGCAGAAAACTGTAGGGAGTTGCACGCGCCGATCGCCAGCGAGAGGAAAATCCAAATCCACAGCGGCGAGTTTCCGTCAGGCAGGGCGAGCAGCATGATGAAGGCGGCAAGCAGCTTGGTGTTCCAAAGCAGTACCGTGCGGTAGCCGAAACGTTTCATGAGCGGTGCAATCAGCGGTTTGACCAGCAGCGAAGACAGGGCGACGGGTGCGACCAGCCAACCCGACAGGCTTGCGCCGAAGCCGAAAGCGACTTGAAACATCAGGGGCATCAGAAAAGGAATCGAGCTGATGCCGAGACGGCTGAACAGATTGCCCGCCAGTCCCAGACGGAAAGTGCGTATCAGAAACAGGTCGGCGGAATAAATCGGTTTGGACGCGGTTTTCATATGTCGGAAATAACGGCGTGCAAACAGCAGTCCGCCGCACAGCGGCAACAGTGCAAAATACGGAGGCAGCGCGTGCGACAGGCTTTCTGCCGCAAGCAGCAGCAGGCAGGCGGCAGCGGAAAAGGTCAGATAGCCTTTGAAATCCAGAGCGGTATCGTTGCCTTTGACATCGGGCATGATGTTGCGTCCCAATATAAACCCCAGCAGACCGATAGGCAGGTTGAGCAGGAAAATCCAGTGCCACGAAGCGTATTCGACCAGATAACCGCCCGCCAAAGGTCCCAACACAGGGCCGATCAGTGCAGGCATGACCGCATAATTGATGGCGTTGAGCAGCTTAGACTTGTCGTACACACGCAAGATGGTCAGACGCGGTATCGGAACCAGCATCGAACCGCCGATGCCCTGAACGACACGGGAAAGCGTCAATTCAAACAGCGAACCCGATGCGGCACACAATGCTGATCCGAGCATAAAAACGGCAATCGAACCGAAAAAGACTTTTTTCGTTCCGAACTTGTCCGCCAAATAACCGCTCAAAGGAATCAGCAGGGCAACCGTCAGCGTATAGGCAACGACTGCCAGTTGCATATCCAGAGGCGATTCGTTCAGGTTGGCGGCAATTTCGGGCAGTGCGGTATTTAAAATGGTCGCATCCAACATCTGCATAAAAATGGCAATTGCCAGCAGAAGCGGCAGCCAAGGGGATGGTGCGCGGGCGGATAGGGTGTTTTTTTCCATAGGGCGATTGTACCCCATCCTTGTGCCATTATCGTTTTCAGATGCCGTCTGAATGCCGTCAGAGTCGGCGTCCTGAATGTTCACAAGCAAACGAATCAGCATTTTATTGTAATGATAATTATTATCGAAAATTATCAGAGTAAGGTACAGTAAGCGTTATGGGGCAGTTTGTAAAAAAAACCGGATTATTTTTTAAAATTAGACTTGACCCACAACAGTCAATTACTTAAAGTAAACGCTTACCTTTCTACAGAAAAAAACGGGTTTCCCGTTATCAAAAAAATGAGCGCAACCACTCCCCCAAAAATCATCCGATACGACAGCAATCCGACAGATGTCTATTTTTTCGGCACCTGCGTCCTCGATCTCTTTATGCCCGAAGCCGGTATGGATGCCATTACCCTAATCGAGCAGCAGGGCATACGCGTCCATTTCCCGATGGCGCAAAGCTGCTGCGGCCAGCCTGCCTATTCATCCGGCCATCCGACCGAAGCCTTTGATGTCGCCAAAGCGCAACTCGACCTTTTCCCCGAGGAGTGGCCGATCGTCGTGCCGTCCGGTTCGTGCGGCGGTATGATGAAACACCATTGGCCGACGCTGTTTAAAGGCAGCGAGTACGAGGAAAGGGCTGTGGATTGCGCCGGCCGCATCATCGAGTTTACCCACTTCCTGCTTGCCATCGGCTATAAACCTGAAGACAAAGGCGAGCCAGTCAAAGTCGCCGTTCACACTTCCTGCGCCGCCCGCCGCGAAATGAATGTCCATCTCTCGGGCTGGCAGTTGATTGACGGCATGAAAAACGTTGAACGTATCGTTCACGACCACGAAAGCGAATGTTGCGGCTTCGGCGGTACATTCTCCGTCAAACAAGCCGATATTTCCGGCGCGATGGTTACGGACAAAGTCGCCGCGCTGAAAGAAACCGGTGCGACCGAAATCATCAGCGCGGACTGTGGCTGTATGATGAACATCGGCGGCAAAATCGCCAAGGACGAGCCGGATATGCCGCGTCCGAAACATATCGCATCCTTCCTGTTGGAACGCACCGGAGGTAAAGCATGAGCGCGCGCGAAAATATTTTGGCAAAACTGAAAAAAGCCGATGCCTTGCCGATGGAAGAGCCTGCGGTTTTCGATTATTACCGCGAAAAGGGTGTTTCCTGGGACAGCGAAGCCGAGCGTTTGAAACATTGGGCTGCCGCAATGCGCGCGGTCAAAACCGAAATCTATTGGGTGACGAAAAGCAATTGGATGCAGGTTTTCCGCGAAGCGGCAGAAGGCAAGGGTTTGAAAAACATCCTTCTGCCTCTCGCAACCGAGCACGGACAAATCGCCCGTGCCGCGTTGGTGGACAGCAATATCGAACCGATTGCTTTCGAGCGTGAAATCGATACTTGGAAAACCGAGTTCTTCGCGAACATCGATGCGGGCTTCAGCGGCGCGCAATGCGGCATCGCCCGTACCGGTACGCTGATGCTGTTTTCCAGCCCCGAAGAGCCGCGTACTTTGAGTCTTGTTCCGCCCGTGCATTTCTGCCTGTTTGATACGGCAAAAATGTATAACGAATTTCACAACGCTGTCGAAGGCGAAAAACTGGTGGAAAACGGTATGCCGACCAATGTTTTCCTGATTTCCGGTCCGTCCAAAACCGCAGATATCCAATTGACGCTTGCTTACGGCGCGCACGGTCCGCGTGATTTGGTCATTCTCGCCATCCTGCCTGACCACATTTCCCCTGCCGATTTGGAGGAAAACGCATGACTACGCAAACCATCAAGTTCCACATGAAGCCGGAAACTTTCAAACAAAACGCCGCAATTTCCCTTCAAGACAAGCCTTTGCGTAAGAGCCTGCGTACCGCGATGGATATGCTGATGACCAAGCGCAAAGCCGTTTTGACCGACGAAGAAGAGCTGCAAAGCCTGCGTGATTTGTGCGAACACGTCCGTCAGCGTTCTCTGTCCAAATTGCCCGCCCTGCTGGAGCAACTGGAAGAAAACCTGACTAAGTTGGGCGTGAAAGTACATTGGGCGGAAACTCCGACCGAAGCCTGCGAAATCATCCACGGCATCATTACTGCCAAAAACGGCAAGCTGATGGTCAAAGGCAAATCAATGGTCAGCGAAGAAATCGAGCTGAACCATTATCTTGAAGCAAAAGGTATTAAAGCGGTGGAAAGCGACTTGGGCGAATTTATCGTCCAAATGGCAGGCGAAAAACCGACCCATATTGTGATGCCCGCAATCCATAAAACCAAAGAACAGGTGAGCGAACTGTTCCACCAAAACCTCGGCACACCGCTTACAGACGACGTGGACCAACTGACCGGCTTCGCCCGCAAAGCTCTGCGCGATATTTACAGCACTGCCGATGTCGGTTTGAGCGGCGTAAACTTCGCCGTTGCCGAAACGGGTACGCTGTGTCTGGTCGAAAACGAAGGCAACGGCCGCTTGAGTACCACCGTTCCGCCCGTGCATATCGCTATTACCGGTATTGAAAAAGTGGTGGCGAAATTGTCCGACATCCCACCCTTGTACAGCCTGCTACCGCGTTCCGCCATCGGTCAGAACATCACAACCTATTTCAATATGATTACCGGCCCGCGCCGCAGTGAGGAATTAGACGGCCCGCAGGAAATGCACTTGGTTCTGCTCGACAACGGCCGCAGCCAGGCTTATGCCGAAGACCAAATGCGCCGCACCCTGCAATGTATCCGTTGCGGCGCGTGTATGAACCATTGCCCGGTTTATACCCGCATCGGCGGCGCGGCATACGGCACAACCTATCCCGGCCCGATTGGCGAGATTATTTCCCCGCACCTGTTGGGTCTGGATGCCACCCGCGACCTGCCGACCGCCTGTACCATGTGCGGTGCGTGTGTGGAAGTCTGTCCGGTACGCATCCCGATTACCGAACAAATGCAGCGTTTGCGCGTTGAAGCGCAACGTTCGCCGACCGAAACCGTGCCGCACCCCATCCGAGGGCAAGGCGCATCGCATACCTTCGGCGAACAAATGGCGTGGCGCACATTCAACGGTATTTTCAGCGGCAGCAAAACCTACCGCGCCTTCGGTTGGGCAGCCACCAAGTTCCGCAACCTGACCCCGCGCAAACAGTTGGGTTGGACGCAAAACCGCGTACCGATGAAACCGGCGAAGAAAACCCTGCACGAACTGATGGCGGAAAAAATGCGCCAAAAAGAAAAAGCATAAGCGATTGTGTATGAAATGCCGTCTGAAATCTTTTCAGACGGCATTTGCTTGGTTATTCGGCTTTGAATTTTGGGTCGGCTTCCGACAGCCGTAGGGCGGCATTGCCATGCCGCCGTTCAAACCCTTGCATTCGCACCTCCAACAGTTTCAGCGCGGCGGCTTTGGTGGCTTCAAACGACAAATCCACCGCCTTTTCCTTCAACAGGCTGCGTATACGCCGCCAAACCGTATCGCTGCGGATGGAAGCGAGAAAATCATGCCCCGCCCACGTCAGGCGGATTCTGTAACAGGCAAACCCATTGCCCTGCTGATCGCGGTTGCATTTGCCCGCAATCAGTTCGTCCTGTATCAAGAGCCACAGATGATATGCGGCTTCTTCCTTTGTCCAACCTTCGATACAGGTGGAAACGAGTCAGCGGTCGGGGTTGGGTTTATTTTCCAATTCGGTCAGGATATGGCGTATCAAATCCCAGTCGCGTTTCACTTTTTATCCTTGAAGATGTTTTAAAGGCCGTCTGAAACGGTTTCAGACGGTCTTTTAGTTATGCGGATTTTAATCCCAGGTCTGCTTCCGAAGCGGTTTTCAAATCGGACTTGTACGGTTTGACCCACTCGGACTTTTCAGCCGCCTCAAGTATCCATTCGCACACACGGACAAATCCGCAATCGAAAATACGCTGCCCACAACTCGCTCTGCATCTGCTCGGCTGCCTCCCTGTCAATTCCAGCCGACAGATAGTCGAACAATTCGGACGGGGCGGTTTTCCTACTTAAAAATACTTTTATTTCTCGGCTGACATACAGTTCAGACGGCATGACCTACTCCGATATTTTTATCAATAAGCAGACTTTATCCCGCTGTTCTTGCGGCAATGATAACACATACCGCAACAATGTCTTTGCAGTATTATCCCACCACCCGGTTGATTTCATACCAGCATATATAGGCGCAATTCATACGGGTGGGCGAATACATGGGGGGGAACTGCAACAGGGTGCGTGTTTGCGGATAGCTTGTGTAAGCACAAAAGTGTGTAACAGCCTGATAATTGGCTGGAAGCTTGCAGCTTTTTGCATTGCCGATTTGTCGGCAGTAATGTTGGCTTTGGCATTTTCTTCTGTTTTAAGGTAACTTGTGGCAAGCTTCCCCCATAAATGATGAGAATTCAGGTATAGCTCGTCGTATCCGAGGCAACAAAAAAGCCTTGAAACTGTTTAATTTCAAGGCTTTATGCGTATTACAGGATACTGCTGAAAATAGGGTATGGTGGAGGCGGGGTCAACCGTACTTTAAACTTAACTTATTGATTTAAATAGAATCACATTTTTATATTTAGTAAAAGTTACCCCAAAAGTTACCCCATAATCGCTTGGTAGGGTATTTTTTGACACTATTTTCCTCTTTGTCAGATTGCCAGTTTAAGCCGTTTGTTTGGCATGGGCAAAAATATTTTTGGGTATTTCTGCCAAGCTGTGAAATATGGTTTGATTGCAACACCAGCAATTACGCGCCGTCTTGCGGGCTGGTGTTTGCCTTAAGGGGTATTTTAGTGTTACCAGTTGTTAAGCAAAATTTAATAACTGCCATATTGCCGCCATGCAGTATCTGAAAAACGGCAAAAAAACGGCAAGCGGTTTTTTGTGCCGGTCAGTTTCTGCACGGCATGGAAAAGCCGCCTTATTTCGGCGGCTCTGTGTGGTTTAAGATTAACCCTATACAATCGGCTATGCGATGGCTTCGATACCCTTGTTTTTAACGATGGTAAGCAGTTTCAACGCCGCGCCGCTTGGCTTTTTAACGCCCCGCTCCCATGCTGAAACATGGTTTTTCCCCACGTTGAGGTAGATAGCAAAGGCGGCTTGCGATAGTGCCTCCTTCTCCCTGATTGCCTTAATATCTTCGCCGTTTAACGGCTTGATTTCGGTCAGACATGATTTGTCAAAATCGCGCATGGTCTTTTTGTCGATTACGCCGATGTCGTGTAATGCGCTTGCTATGCTGTGGATGCTCTCACTTACGGGGCTTTTGTATTTCATGATTCTATCTCCGTTAATTGCTTTTTCTGTTTCAGGCTCTCTATCTGCCCGTCGTTCAATGACTGGCTTTCCGCTGCCAATGCTTTAAAGAAAATCGTTTCTTGCACGCTGATGTTTTCTTGCTCTGACTTTGCGAAGCCATGCGCAAAAAAAGCCTTATCCCCGCGTTTGAATAGAATAATGCTCCTATATCCGCCGCGTCTGCCTTGCCCTTGCCGCGCTATGCGCTGCTTAATCACGCCGCCGCCAAGGTCTGCGTCTATCAGCCCGTTATCCGCCCGCTCTACCGCTTCCAGCAGCTCGGAATCACTGATTTTGTGCTTCTTGGCAAATTTTTCAAAAGCTCGGTATTTGTAAATCTTCATTTTCTACTGCTTTCGTATCATGCTAAGTATTATATACAGTAGAACAAAACACGGCAAGCCGCCTTTTTTATACTTCGCAATTTCTGCATTTGTGCCGTCTGAAACACCAGCGGCTAACTTGATTATTTTTTTAATCAATCGCTTTCAATGGCTCAAATTTTCGTTTTTAGCGCGTTTTGCAGTCTATCTATGTCTGTGTCTATCCAAGCGGTTTAACCGCCATTCCTGCTCAAATTTGGCGCGTTTCCGTGCGTTTTGGCTTTGTATGGGTGTGAAAAATCCCCGTGCCTGTCGGTCATACGGGGATGTTTTCGGCGGCTTTCCGCTATGCTCTGATATTCAGTTCGGCGGTTTTCCCCGTCTTGGCAAGCATGGTTAACAGTGCGTCTATCGTGAACTTGCTGATTTTGCCGTTTACCAAGTCGGAAACACGGGGGCGGCTGGTGTTGAAGATTTCCGCCGCCTGCTCCTGTTTCAAGTTCCGCTCTTTTATCCATTCGCTGATGCTTTCGGCAAGCTGTAACTTGGTTCTGATAATCATATCGCTATGTGCCTTAAGTTTTGCGGCTTCATCGGAGGAAAATCCTAAATCAGCAAAAACATTACCACCAACAGGCGTAATATGCGTGGTTTTTGATGTCATTTTGCTATCTCCTGTATCAATGCCCTATATCGGCTCTTGATGATTGCCGTGTCTTTCGGGGCGGTTTTTTGGCTCTTCTTTTGGAAGCTGTGCAATACATAGACGGCTTTTTCAAACTTGGCTACATAAACCACTCTAAACGCTCCATCGGGCAAACGTTTTCTAAGTTCCATAACCCCGCTGCCAAGACTAATCATCGGTTTAAAGTCTGTCGGCTCTAAGCCATTTTGGATTAACCCCAACTCATAACCGAAATGCTTTACCGCCTCAAGCGGGAATGTTTTAAGGTCTTCCAGTGATGTATCACGCCATTCTATGGGCTTTTCTTTGTTCATGTATCAAATTTTATACAAATAAGCAGTAAGGGGCAAGAATAAAAACCGTATATATACAAAAAAACGCAAAATCGTTTGTTACCTTTGTTACCAATGGCTGAAAGCCTTGCCGGTCATGGCTTTCACGGTAACAAAACACATATCTTAACCTTGTTACCGTTTGTTACCGCCCCTGTTTTTTGGATGTAACCATATGAATATAAAGGGGTAACAAATGGTAACAAATCGGTAACAAGTAAATTTATGTTCATTTGTTACCATTTTTTCTGTATTTTTATATTGATATTCATATGGTTATAAATGTAAAGTTTTGTGGTAACAAAGGTAACAAATGATTTTGCCTCGCGCATAGGGATTTTATTTACGCGCGCGTATTGGTGTCGAAATTATTTATCCCTCGTCTGTCTTTGTCGGTCATAGCGGGAATAGGGTAAATTTACGCTGTAAGCGTGTTTCATTGTTTGGGTAGGGGTAGGTATAGGGCAGGGGGGTGAATGGCTCTAATTTTTGAGATTTAGGGGCTTCCTGTCGATTTTATGCTTTCTTGGTTGGTCTGCTTGATGTTTGGACGTAAAAAAAGCCCGCCTGTGTCGATCATGGCGGGCTTGGTTAGTATTTTAGTCTTCCAGTTCTATACTTGTAGCTAAAACATGAAACCAGCCATTACCTTTCCGCTGGTGTTGGTAGCCTTTGTTCTTGTGGTTGTATTTCAGTAACCCGTTATCCGCCAATACACGGCAGGCTTTTGATTCATCGAAACTTTGGGCGATTTCATCGGCAAAGACACGGCGGATTACCCATAATTCCAATTTTTCCCCCTCCTGTTTCCTATATCCTGCATGGTCTTTATTGGTGCTTTTATCGCTCCATTCCATAAACCGCGTGCCTAATGCGTACTGGGCGATAAAATCTTCTGCCTGCTCAATGATTCGGCGGTCTTCGTGTTTTCCTGCTCCGTTGGCTTCCAGCCATTCATCAAAGCATTGTTTCACGCCTGCCATGCCTACACCTACGGGCAAGCCGGTAACAGGGGCGGCAAGCTCCAAAGCAGCGGCGGCAAGGGCAAAGCGTTTTGCTACTCTTCGCGCCTGTCCTGATAATTCGGGAATGGTTGCCATAAATGCGGCTATGCGCTCTGTTGCCTGCTGCTTGGTTTGTTCCAGCTCATCTAAAAGCTGTCGGATAAATAATCTTCCTGCCGTTCCGTGATATTTATCTGCTGATTGGGCGATATGCTCACTCAACAATGCGCCGCTCTCGAAGCCGTGCAAGGTGTCGTAAATACCGTATCGGGCGGCGGCTCTGATACTGGGCAGGCGGGCTGCTTGTCCTGCGTTCCAATCGCCTTTGTGGTGTTTCAGGATGGAATCGGGGGTCTTTTCGCCGGTGGAAAACATCATCACTTTCCAGCGGGTCAAAGCACGGTTTCCGCCTTGTTTTGCGCCTTGCACTTTGTTGATACCGTTCATAACGCTGTAAACGGTATCGCCGATAACGTGCGGGCTTGCCTGCCCGATTTCGTCCAACACCAGCAAGCCATCATTGCGGGCGGCGGCTGTGTTGGAAAAGCCTATTTTTGTACCGCTCCAAGTTATCAGGCTGCCCGATGGTTTGCCCCATACGCTTAAGGCTGCTTTTGCGGCTGTGGTCTTGCCGTCTGAAGAATCGCCCATTAAGTGAAAGCCGCCCGATTCTTCGTCTAACAGGGAAAGTAAGGGGGCGGCAAAGGACGCGCCCAATGCCAGGCATAGACGGCTGTTTCCTGCTGCGTATCGGGCTATGTTTTGTTGCCAGTCGGTAAGCTCTCCGTTTGGCTGATATGCCTTTGCTTGGCTGGTGTCGCCGTTGTAGATGATGGCGGGGTCTTTGTCGGTTGCCGTGATGGTTTCCCCGCTGGGCAGGATATAGGCGTTGCCGTGCCAGCCCGCGCGGTCGGTAATGGTGTAAATATCGCCGCTGCCCTGCGTCTGCAAATAGTCGGAAAGCCGCTCACGCTTAACCCTGCCCGATAAGACAGCCAAGCCGTAAGACTGCAAACGCTGCCAGCCTTGAACCGTGCCGATTTCCGCTTGCGGGATGGCGGCGGTTTTGGTTCGCCGTGTGTTGGTGTCCTGCCAGCGTATCACGCGGTAATATGCGCCGTCGTTGTCCGTGCCCCTGCCTATGATGTCGATGGGGGATGATAGTTTTACGGGCGTGGCTTCCTGCGTGTTGCCCTCCCTGTCGGTCTTAACGCCGATATACCACACGCCCGTGCCGTCCACGTCATAGCGCGGCTGTGCAAACGGCGCGGCAAATTCCGACATATCGCCCAACGGGGCGGCTTCTTCTGTGAAATTCGGCTTTACATCTTTACACATAGTGTTAAAATCTCCTGTATGGGTTTGGTTGCCTTTCGCGGTTTTCCGCGTTTGGTTTCCGCTTGATAAATAATCCATTGCCGCCTGTTTTTCAGACGGCATTTTTTACGCCTTGCCGCTGCGTTTGCGGTCGTTCAATTCGTCCAGCGCGTCATAGCCTGCCGTGCCGCTTATCCAGTATCGGACGGCTATCCCGCCGCTTTGGGCGCGTTTTGCCAGGCTTAATGCCGCCGTTTCCCCTACGGGGCGCGGTGCGTCGTGGTCTGCGATAACGGCAAGCTCTTTAATGCCGTCTGAAAGCTCCAGCCGCTTCATGCCGTTTGCGCTTAGGGCGGCGCATAAGCCCCAATCGCGGGCGTTGAACAGCTCACGCGCGGCTAAGGCGGTCTCTATGCCCTCCGCTACCATCAGCCGCCCGTTTTCAGGGACGGGGAACAGGTAAACAGCCCCGCCCGTCATTGCGCCCTGTTTGCGGCTTCGCATTTTCTTGGCGGGCAAGGCTTCGCCCGTTTGGGGGTGCTTAATCCGCGCTTTGGCAAAGCCGCCGCCCCGTTGTGCTTCCAAGTAAGTAATGTGCAAGCCGCAAACAGTGCCGCCGCGTGTGGAAGCCGCTATTGCCGCGTGGAAACGCCCGATAAACAGCGGTTTGCCGTCCTCCCCCTGCGTCCAATATTCCATGCCTGCGTGATGGCGGATGTTTTCAGGGGGATATGCCGCGTTTAAGCCCCGTGATGCCCAATACTGGACAACGGGGCAATCGGGCGTTAACGGTTCTGCTCCGTCCCACAATGCGGCAAGTTTGCCGATATGGTCTTTTTCGGGGCGTGGTTGAGGCTGTGGGCGCGTTGGCGGTATCGGTAAGGGGGTTGTGTCGTCCAAGCCCAAAACGCCCGCTACGGTGCGTAATGCTTCGTCAAAATTGCAGTTCAGGTAGTGCATCACCAGCCCGAAACCGTCGCCCGCGCCGTTCTCCCAATGGCTGCAAATGAATGTGCCTTTGCCGTCCTTGTCGTCGTATCGAAAGCGGTCTTTACCGCCGCAAGCGGGGCAAGGCTGGTGTTTGTTGCGTAAAAACTTAGGGTCTATGCCGATAGCGGCGTGTATCTCCTGCCAGCGGTATTGCGCGGCGGCTTTAATGTCTTGATAAGTCGGTTTCATTTTCCTACCTCCTCGAATCTGTCCATAGCTTCGCGGGCTATGACTGATACGGTATGAATCGCCTCTTTTTGGCTTGCTCCGTCATTCACAATCAGCAAGATAGTGCTTACAACGTCCACCGCTGCGATTGCTTTCTCTTTGCTGTTTAGTTGGTTTGCCAGCTTATCCATGATGGTTTTCATTGCTCTGCCTCCTCTGATACCGGCTCTAAAACAATTCCAGCCATCGGGTCGGTCTCCCATATCGCGGGCGTTTGCGGCTGCGTCTCAACGGCGGGCGGAATATCCGCCGCGTGGTTTTCGGGGGCGTGGTGCGTCATGCCTGCAAAGGCAAAACCGAAAATCAGGAAAACCGCCGCCCCTGCGTATGGCGTTTTGCGCGGTCTGTTGTCTTGTCTCATGGCTTTTTCTCCTGTGCCAATGTTCGGAATAAACATAAACCCGAACCCTCAAACATATATAATTCAATGTGTTATCTAAAAAATAGGTTTGAGTTTGCCCCTACCGCCTAAAAATAGGCGGCATAAAGGCGGGTAAATTTCAGGGAATAAGAGGGCTTAATCTGCTTTGGTTACGCTGTAAGTAGCCCATTCTTTCAGGCCGTCTGAAAGCCCAGGCAGGGCGGAAACCTGATTTACAGATTCCGTAAAGCTGTAACCAAACACCAACGTCAGTAGGTCAAAACCGCTGCCGCCTTTGGGGGTGCATTGGTTGCAGATGTAGCCGCCGCCGTCTGAATCGTCAGGGCGCGGGGACAGGGTCAGTTTGAATGTATCCCGCAAGCTCGGATGACAAATCGAAAGATTCCAAGTTTTCCGCATGGGGGACTAGGGTTTGAATGACTGTGGCAAGGCGTGCCGTGCTTCTGATCGCACTTATGGGGGTATTGTGGACGTGATGGGCGGCCATGTTGTCGCAAATGGTGTCGATGATTGCGCCCGTATTGGCGATAAATTCGCCGCCGTAGTACAGCGCATCCATAATGCGGTTTGCCAGCTCTAAGGGGATGGTTACCGTTTGGGCTTGATTTTGAATGGTTTGGATTTGGGTAGAAGTGCAAGATTGCATTTTAAATGCTCCTATACGTTTGAGATTTGAGAAATGCCCGAAAAGGGGGCGGTGCTCTCTCCTGCGTATAGTCAGGCGTGGGCATTGCTGCTACCACACACCGCCATAACTTGGATATGCCGTCTGAAACGCGGCATAAGGGGAAATTATGGCGTGAAAAAATCAGCGTTTACCCTGCTGATTTTGGGCTATACGATTTTAGAGAGAAACTCCAATCTAATTTCTCAATCCTGATTTGTAAATACTTTTCAGACGGCATTTTTACAAGCCGCTGATTCCATTTACTATTAAATCACGTTATGCCTCGTTGCCGTGCATTGGAAGCCGTGCGGCGTTGCCTTTCTATACGCTTTGCGCGTATGATTTGGTTTTCATTCAAAGGGGCTTTTAATGAAAGCCGTATTTGTCGAACTGCCGCCGTTTGAACGTTTCCGTGCTGACTACTTCAGCAGTGAGGAATACCGCGCCTTTCAAAATGAATTGATGGCAAATCCCGAAAAAGGCGATGTAATACAAGGGACGGGCGGTCTGCGTAAAATCCGCGTTGCCGATTCCAAGCGCGGCAAGGGCAAGCGGGGCGGCTCTAGGGTTATCTACTATTGGGCGGCCAGCCGTGCCGTTTTCCTTTTGTTCACTGTTTACGGCAAAAACGTCAAAGACGATTTATCGCCAAGTGAAAGGAAGATACTTTCCGCCCTGCTCCATAAGCTCAAGGAAAATAACGATGTCTGAACGCAATTTGTTTGAAGAACTGAAAGAGGGCTTGGAAGCCGCCGAACAATATTTGCAAGGGAAAATCACATTGCGGGCAATAGAAGCGGAAATACCCGAAAACGGGGCGGCTGCCATTTCTCCTGAAGAAATACGCGCCATTCGCGAAAGCCTGAATTTCTCCCAAGCGGTCTTTGCCCGCAAACTCCGTTGCTCCGTCCGTACATATCAGGGCTGGGAACAAGGCAAAACGCGCCCGAACCCCCAAGCCGCCTTATTGCTGCGTATGGTGCAAAAATCGCCTAAAACGTTTAAGACGATTGCCGCGCTATGATTGCCTACCCTCCGACACCAGCGAAAACCGCCCGCGCTTCACGGTTTCGCCAAATTGGTTTTGGATTTCCTCCATTGTGGTAACGATGTTATGCCCCTGTTGGCGAAGCTCCATAATGCGCGTGTTGTAGCAAAGTATCCCCATTTGGGTAAGCTCCCATGAGGTAACGCTGCCCTGCTTCAATCGGGCTAAAATGCGCTGTCTTTGGTTTGGCGTTTTGGGCTTGTCGTTGGTACAATCATGCTTCATCGTCGGTTTCCCCTTTCTGCCGCCTGAATGTCCGTTTTGGCGGCTTTGTTTTGCCCGATAAATTAATCTGTCTGCTTATCTATCGCGCGCGCGCGTATTGCTCCTAAAACTCTGTTTTACTTCCTATTGGCTTGCCTGTTCTGCAAGCCATTTCTTCACTTCTCCTGCTACATAAAAGCGGCTGCGTGTGCCGATAATCAGGCGTGATTGCGGGAATTGTCCTGCTGCCTCCAGCCGTCTGATTTGGCTTCCGCTTAAGCGTGTGATTCCGCGCCGTCCTTTTGCTTGGCTGGTCTCAAGTTCTGCAATAGTTAATTGCGCGGTATCGGGTAAGCTGTCGATATTGATAATGTGCATTTATCGCCTCCGTTTGGTTGGTCTTGCCTGCGTGGTGCTGGCGTTTCGATAGGCATAAATATAGCCGCCTCTGTGGGCGGCTTCTAGGAAGTAACATGTTGATTTCAGGTAATAACGTGTTAATTTCAGGAAGTCAGCTAGATGACTTCCTGTTTTGGAAATTGGATATCCACTTCATAACGGTTTTTTCGGTCGGAATATCGGGGGCATTGATTTCATCGTTTTCAATTTTGCGGATAATCAAGCGGGTTAATTCAGCTTTCCCTCCCCGTTTATCCAACATTTCCTTTTTCTCTTCCAGCAGTTTGTTTACGGCGGCTATCGTGCCGGCCTTTTCATAGCGGCTTTGCTTGGCCAGCCCTGCCTTTCGGGCGTTTTCTATACGGGCTCTTATTCCGATTTCTTCGGCCTCCGCTTCCAACCCTATCAATTCAATAGAATCGGTTATCAAAATTGCAATAGACTGAAATTCATAAAATTTTTCCTCACAACTAAAGCCATCAAATCCTGTTACATAATCAAAAATAGCTTTTGTGGTGAAAAAATGCTGCATTTCTACCAACGTTTCCCAAGGTTGTTCAAAAAACAAACCTTCAGTTATAGGGTGAATAATATACCCTCTATAATCATACACTTCCCCAACTTCTTTCTTATATCTTTTTACAGCCTCATCACATTCCCGCTCGATATTTTCAAGCTCTGCCGTACTTTTTTGCTCCCAAGAAATAGTGCACTTTCTATCTTTCACAGTAAGACTATAAAAAGTTCTGCGAAGGACTTTTTCGGCATAAAAACTAAAAACCCCTAATGCTTTTTCAAATTCAGGGCTGTTCTTGATGCTGTATAAACCTGAATATTTAGGATTCATAGCCGCATATTTGAGAATTGCTGATTCATTATTCATTGCAAATCCTATAAAAATTCACCGTAAAAATTGAAATGTTTGTTTTCAGACGGCCTAAGATTGATTCTTTCGCAATATGCCTGATTGCTCCTTCAGGCCGTCCAGATAATCCGCCCATGCCTGCACCATCTCGGCGCGTTGCTCCAAGTATTCCGCGTGGTTGTAGGCCGTCCTTGTCGTGTTGGGGTCTTTGTGGGCAAGCTGCCGCTCTATCCAGTCGGAATTGAAGCCCATCTCATTCAGGCGCGTGCTGGCCATATGGCGGAAGCCGTGCGGCGTGATTTGGTCTAGGAAGCCAATCCGTGCCAAGGCTTTGCGTGCCGCCCCTTCGCTCAAGGGCTTTTTGCTGCCGATGTTGGCAAACACAAATTCATGATGCCCCGTTACGGGCTTCAGACCTTCCAGTATCGCTATGGCTTGGCGGCTCAATGGGACAATGTGGCCTATCCCGTTTTTCATCTCCTCCCCGTCTTTGCGGTATTGCCGCGCCTCCCAGTCGATTTCACACCAGCGCAATAAACGCAATTCGGACGGGCGGGCGAAAACATAGGGGGAAAGTTGCAGCAATGCCCGCGTTTGCGGGCTGCCCGTGTAGCCGTCTAAGGCTCGCAACAGCCCGCCTATCTTTTCGGGGTCGGTAATGGTTCGGTAATGTTTCTGCTCCACCTGTGCCAACTCCCCCCGCAATTCAGCGGCGGGATTGAACAGGCTCAAACGAAGTTTTACGGCATATTTGAAAACTTGGTTTACTACGTCATAAACTTTTTGTGTCGTGTCATATTTCCCCGCCGATTCCAGCCTCTGCAACAGTCCTAAAACCTCAAGCGGCATGATTTCGTCTATTTTGCGTGTTGCAAGGTCAGGGAAAATATGAAGCTCAAGGCTGCGTATAACCCTCTGTGCATGGTCTGGCTTCCATTTATTCGGCTTTGCCACTTGGTCGCTGTGCCATTTGCGCGCAATAGCCTCAAATGTGTTTTTTAGCTGCTCTTCCTGCCCCTGTGCTTTGTCTTGCTGGTGTAGCTTAGGGTCTATCCCTTTTGCTATCAGCCCGCGTAATTCTTCGCGTTTTTCTCTTGCTTCTTTCAGGCTTATATCGGGATAAATGCCAAGCCGCATCTCATCGCGCTTGTTGTCGCCTGGGCGGTAATAGCGGAAACGCCAGTATTTACCGTTTCCCCTTGCTTGAAGATACAAGCCGCCGCCATCTGACAACTGGTTAGGGGGTTGTAGCTTTTTGCATTGGCTATCTGTTAGCGGTAATGTCGGTTTTGGCATTTTTTTATCCGTTTTGGGGTAACTTGTTTGGAAAGCTGCAAGCCTTATAAATAAAGGCTTCCATTTAAGTTTGGGGTAACCTTTTTAAAAAATGGGTCATGCCTTTTGCATTTTTAAGGCATTTTTTTAGGGTAATTCCTGAAAAGTTACCCCAAAAGTTACCCCATAAATTGCGAAAACTCAAGCATACGCCAGCATATTCAAGGTAACAAAAAAGCCTTGAAACTGTTGAATTTCAAGGCTTTATGCGTATTGCAGGATACTGCTGAAAATAGGGTATGGTGGAGGCGGGGGGAATCGAACCCCCGTCCGAAAGTCCTCTACAAAGCGTTCTACATACTTAGTTGTGTCTATTTGAAAATCTTATTTCCATCATGCCGACCAACAGGCCTTCAGGAAACCAGTTACCTTAAGTCTTATTTCCTGCCAAGTAACCCGGAAGGAAACCAGTCAATGTAAGATGACGTTGCGGTGGCTTTCGCCACACAGCCCATTGACCAACTGCTGCAACGGCTAGCCTTAAGCGGCTAAAGCGTAAGTTTCGTCGTTTGCGACTATTTGAATTCAGTGTTTTACGGGAATCTGAGATCCCGGTATGCCCGCATCTGCTTCGCAACCCCCGTCGAAACCAAGGTCGCCCCCAGAAATGGTTTGCAAATTATACGGATATTGTGCGGTGCTGCCAAGTCTGTCGGAGAAATTTGTCAGTCTTGCTGCCTTAATTTGCGTTTGAGCAGGATGCGGACGCAGCCGTCGTTGCCTTCCCGCGGTTCGACATAGGCAAGTACCTCTGGGTGCTGCATCAGCCAGTTGCGGGTCATGTTTTTGAGTACGGGTGTATAGCCTTTGGAACCTAATCCGCTGCCGTGGATGATTTCTCCGCATACACCGCGTTTTTGGGTGAACTCGATGAATTCGTTGAGGACTTTTTGGGCTTCTTCTTGGGTGTAGCCGTGTAGGTCGACATCGGTAACGACGGGATAGTATCCGTTTTTCAGGCGTTGGATGTCGTTTTTTCCTTGTCCGTTTTTGCTGAAGCTGGCGGGTGGGTCGTTGTATGTGCTGCCGATGTAGAAGTAGTTTTCTTCGTCGGCGCGGTTGTCTTTGGGACGGACTTTGATGGGGGTTTTGTCGGGCGGCGCATAATATTGCTGCCGGGTTTTTAATGGGGAGACTTGTCCGACTGCTTGTGAAAAATCGAAATCCTGTTCTTGTTTTTGCTTGTTTTTTTCGGCTGCCTGTTTTTCTGCCGCTTCTTTTTTGGCCTGTTTGCCCAGTTGTTTGAGGATGTTTTGGAAGTCGGTATTCATATTTTTTCCTGTTATTTGTCCGATGGCTGTTTCGGGCGGGGTTTTAATTTGCCGGAATGTTTGCCAATCGGGGGAGGATGATTTTGTTGCCGTCGTATGTTTTTTGAAAGTGTGATTGTATATCAAAAAGAAATGCGGCAACCGTCGGCAGTGTTGATTGCCGGAAATGCGGGCCGGTCGAACCGATATGCCCGAACGCCTGATAAAGTTTTAAAAACCTGCCTTGCGAAGCAGGTTAATGGTTTTGCCAATTTTGAATTGCCGGAAACGCGAAATACGGAAATCTGATGTTTTATAAATGTTCCGATACGAACCGCAAAATATTGGTTTTGTTTCTGACAGGCAAAAGCACTGTTTATTTGGCTGTCAAAAGGGATGGTTAAGAAAAGTTATGCGCCCCTTTGATGA
The DNA here is from genome assembly GCF_958267405.1 of Neisseria maigaei. Taxonomy (NCBI): domain Bacteria; kingdom Pseudomonadati; phylum Pseudomonadota; class Betaproteobacteria; order Neisseriales; family Neisseriaceae; genus Neisseria; species Neisseria maigaei. Next base: position 35,211 of record NZ_CATQFT010000003.1, read on the forward strand.
AGCGCGTCCCAGATAAGGATGGTTGCGCCGACGGCTTCAGACGGCATTTCGGCGGCGGTGTTGGGTTTTGTATCTGGTTTGCCATTGTGTCTTGTGATGATGATTTTGGGTGCGGTTTTTCTGTTTTGATGTGTGAAATGCCGTCTGAAAGGCGGTTCAGACGGCATAGTGGTCATTTTTGTGCGGTCAGGCGGTCGAATACGCCGCCGTCGGCGAAGTAGGTTTTCATGATTTTTTCCCAGCCGCCGAATTTTTCTTCGGGAGAGAAGGTGTCTAAGTCCGGGAAGTCGGCTTTGTGCCGTGCCAATACTTCGGCATTACGCGGGCGCAGGTAGAGTGAGGCGGCGAGTTCTTGCGCCGGTTCGCTCCAAAGGTATTCAAGATAGGATCGGGCGACTTTTTGCGTGCCTTTTTTCGCGACGACGCTGTTGACGACGGCAACGGGGCTTTCGGCGGAAATGGTGTAGCTCGGATAGACGATTTCAAACTGTCCTTGGGTCAGTTTTTTGCTGACGTAGTTGGCTTCGTTTTCAAAAGTGATGAGTACGTCGCCGATGTTTCGTTGTGTGAAGGTGGTGGTGGCGGCGCGTCCTCCGTTTTCAAAAACGGGGATGTTTTTGAGAATGGCTGCAACGAGTTTTTGGGTTTCCTGTTCGTTGCCGTTGGTTGCTTTCAAGCCGTAGCCGTACGCGCCGAGGAAGGCATAGCGTCCGTTGCCTGTGGTTTTGGGATTGGCGATGACGATTTTAACACCGTTTTTGGCAAGGTCGTTCCAGTCGTGGATTTGTTTCGGATTGCTTTTTCGGACAAGGAAAACCATGGTGCTGGTGTAGGGGGCGGCATGGTCTGGTAGGGCTTGTTTCCAGCCTTTTTGTACCAGTCCTTTTTTTTCAAGCAGGTCGATATCGGAGGATTGGTTCATGGTGACGACATCGGCTTGAAGGCCGTTGGCTACGGATAATGCCTGTTTGCTGGAACCACCGTGGGACTGTTGGATGCTGACGGATGTGCCGGGATGTTTGGATTGGTATTCTTTGATAAATAATGGGTTGTATTCTTTGTAGAAATCCCGTGCTACATCGTATGAGGCATTGAGCAGGGCGATGGTTTTACCGTTGGATTCGGTATTTGCCGGGATATTTTGCCCTGACGGATTATCTGGGTTTGCAGAGGGGCTGCATGCGGTGAGCAGGGCTGCGGTATAGAGTGCCGGTGCGTAGGTTTTCATGTGCGTATCCTGTCGGTTGGTGGATACGGCAACTCTATACGGCTATTGGTGTTTGTGGAAATAATGTTTGATTTGAAGATTATCAGTTTTGGTTATAAGGAGTAGTCAGAGGTGTTTTCGCATCAGTTCGCATTTGATTTTGATGCTTGAGTCAAGCTGCAATATTGCGGAACCAAGTGATTCGTAGCGGTTGATGAGGTAAAACGGGATGGAGTTGAGTGAGGCATAGAGTTTTAGGAAACTCAGACCGGACTGGCGGGCAATAGTTTCTGCCTGATGAAGCAGCGAAGTACCCAGCCCCAGATTGTGGAACAAGGGGTGGACGTAAAGTGCGTCAAGCTGTGCTTCTCGACAGTCGATTTGGAAAAAGCCTTGAATGTTGCCTTTATATTCCGCGACCCAAAGTGCTTTATCGGGATCTGAAATGGTCGGTAGGTAGCTGTCTGTATTGAGCAGACCTTCCCATACTTTTAGGGCGTGTTCGTTGTAGCTGAGGATGCAGGTGTATTGGACGGAGTGCAGGTGGACTGTGAAGATGTCTTTGCAGTCTTGCACGGTGGCGGGGCGTAACAGTGTCAGCAGGCTCATGGCGGTATGTCGGCGGCTTCAGACGGCATCTGTGCCGTTGGTCGGATTATAGGGACTGATGCAGTTTTTTTGCTTCTTGAAATGCGGTGTCCGAATCGGTGGTTAAAACGGTAAAGTGTCCCATTTTCCGCCCTTTGCGCGCGGTTTTTTTGCCGTAAAGGTGCAGGTGCGCGTCCGGCCGGCTTTGCAAGAGCAGCCAATCCGGTTCGCCGCCGTCTTCCTGCCAAACGTCGCCCAAAATATTCGCCATACAGCAAGGCGATAATAATTTGGTGTCGGCAGGCGGCAGGTTGCACATAATGCGTACCTGTTGTTGGAACTGGTCTGCGGCGCAGGCATCCAGCGTATGGTGTCCGGAATTGTGCGGACGCGGCGCGATTTCGTTGACGACTAATTCATGTGTATCACCGACGACGAACATTTCCACCGCCAACACGCCGACATAATCCAATTCGTCCGCCAAGCGTTGCGCCATCTGCCGCGCCTGTTGTTGTACGTCGGCACTCAGCCGCGCGGGGACGATGGAATAAGCCAAGATGCCGTTTTCGTGAATATTTTCGGCGGGGTCAAAGGTTTGCACGTTGTCATTGTTCAGACGGCATACGATAACGGAAATTTCGCCGCGCAAATCCACCATTTTTTCTAAAACGCAATCTACGCCGCCGTGTTCGGCAAACGCGGCTTTGAGTTCATCCACCGTTTTGACGCGGATTTGACCTTTGCCGTCGTAGCCCAACGTAGCCGTTTTCAGGATGCCGGGCAAAAATTGCGCGCTTGCTTCGCTGATGTCGTCTGAACGGCAAACCACTTGATACGGCGCGGTTTGCAATCCCGCTTTTCGTATCCACGCCTTTTCCTGAATGCGGTTTTGCGCGATGGCAACGCAGTCGCCGCTCGGGGAAACATTGGTATGTTTTGCCAAAAAGCGCATTGCGTCGGCATTGACGTTTTCAAACTCGGTGGTAACTGCCGCACATTTTGCCAATTCTTTCAAAGCTACTTCATCGTCAAACGGCGCGCACAAATGGCGGTCGGCAAATTCCGCCGCCGGCGCGTCCGAATCGGGGTCGAGTACGGTTACTTTGTAGCCCATGGTTTTGGCGGCAACGGCAAACATTCTGCCTAATTGACCGCCGCCGAGGATGCCGAGCATGGCGGGTGGGAGGATGGGGGATTTGTTCATAGCGTCTTAATTTATCTGTGTTCTGCTGTTTATTTCTGGTCATCTGAAACTGTTAATCCGTCATTCCCGCGCAGGCGGGAATTTAGGCTTCAATCTTTCGGAAATATTTAGAGATTCCTGTCATTTCAAATTTCTGGATTCCCGCTTGCGTGGGAATGACACGGTAAAGGTAGTTGTTTTAATCAAACGATTGCTGCTTATTGTTTGGATTTTCAGACGGCCTGTTGATTCCTTAAAGGGCGTCTGAAAACGCCAAGCCTACCTATCCAACCCTTCCTGCACCATCTGCGCGGCACGAATTACTGCTCGGGCTTTGTTTTGTGTTTCCTGCCATTCTGATTCAGGATTGGAGTCGGCAACCACGCCTGCGCCGCTTTGGACGTATAGCGTGTTGTTTTTCACCACGGCTGTACGGATGGCGATTGCCAAATCCATATCGTTGTTGAAGCCCCATACGCCGACCGCGCCACCGTAGATGCCGCGTTTGCTCGGTTCGACTTCTTCGATGATTTCCATGGCGCGGACTTTGGGTGCGCCGGAGAGTGTGCCTGCGGGGAAGGTGGCGGCGAGGATGTCCATGTTGGTCATACCGTCTTTCAGACGGCCTTCGACGTTGGAGACGATGTGCATTACATGGGAGTATTTTTCAATCATCATTTTGTCGGTGACTTTGACTTCGCCGGTTTTGCTGATGCGGCCGACGTCGTTGCGTCCTAAGTCAATCAACATGACGTGTTCGGCAATCTCTTTTGCATCGCTCAGCAGGTCTTGCTCGTTGGCGAGGTCTTCGGCTGGTGTTTTGCCGCGCAGACGTGTACCGGCAATAGGGCGGACGATGATATCGTCGCGTTCGCGGCGGACGAGGATTTCGGGCGAGGAACCGACAATATGGAAATCGCCGAAATCGTAGTAGAACATATACGGCGATGGGTTTAATGTACGCAGGGCGCGGTAGAGGGCGAGCGGATTGTCGGTAAATTCCATGCTCATGCGTTGGCTGGGGACAACCTGCATACAGTCGCCGGCGAAGATGTAACCTTTGATTTTATCGACGCAGGCTTTGAACGGTTCTTCACCGAATTCGCTGACGGCTTCAGTGTGTTTGCTGCCGAACGAAAGCGGGATGGCGCAGCTTTGGCGCAACTGGGTGCGGATGTCTTCGAGGCGTTCGCGGGCGCGTTCGTAGCCGTCGGGCTGCGAGGGATCGGCATAAACGATGAGGTGGATTTTGCCGCTCAAATTGTCGATAACCGCCAACTCTTGCGACAGCATCAGCAAGATGTCGGGCGTACCGAGCGGGTCGGCTTTGGCGGTATTTTTCAGGCGGTGGGCGAAGTGTTCGAAATTGTAGATGGTTTCGTAACCGAAGTAGCCGACCAAGCCGCCGGTAAAGCGCGGCAGGCTTGGGATTTCGGGCGTTTTGAAGCGGTTGTGGAAGGCTTCGATAAAGGGCAGCGGATTGCCGTCGTGTTGTTCGACGATTTCGCCGTTTTGGTAAACATCGACATGTTTGCCGCTGGCTTTGAGATAGTGGCTGCAAGGCAGGCCGATAAAGGAATAGCGGCCGAAACGTTCGCCACCGACAACGGATTCGAGCAGGTAGGTATAGGGGCAGTTGGCGAGTTTGAGATAGAGGGAAAGCGGCGTATCCAAGTCGGCAAGGAGTTCTTGCACGAGCGGGATGCGGTTGTAGCCTTGGGCGGCTTGGGCTTGGTATTCTTGCTTGCTGATCATTTCTGCTTTCCCAAAAGGCGGTTTCAGACGGCATGATAAGGGGTGCGAGTATAGCATTTTATCGGAATTGTTGACAGTCTGACCGGAGATGCCGTCTGAAAAAAGACGGGCTTACGGCTTTGTTTTGCGCTGCCGGTATTGTTTCCATTTAAACAGATAACCTGCAGTTACGGGAATCAGGGCTAAGATGGTTTTGAACGTCCATGATGCATACCAAGGTAAAGAACCGGGTGCGACCGATTGATTCAGATACGGCCACCAACAGGCAGTCAGGCAGCCGAGCAGCAGCGGCCAGATATGCCGGCTGAGGTTTTTTTGCCAAAGGAGGAATGATGCGGCAGACCAAAGCAGGGTAAGGGCAGTGATTTTTAACACGGTATAAGTATCCGCTCCAAACAGGGCGGCGAGAAAATACGTACCGGTAATCCAGAGGACGGCAAGTATCAGGACAATGATTTCTTCAGGTCGTTTGAACATTTTTTTCTTCCTATTTGATTTCAGACGGCATTGCCGTTCTGTTTGGTTTCCAGCAGCTCCCAGCGTTCCAGTTTTTCCAAAAGCAGCATTTCAATTTCTTCAGCCCTGCTTTGTAACGCACCTGCTTTTTCGTAATCTTTGAAAATTTCAGGATCGGAAAGCCGGGTATTGATTTCAGCCTGCTCGGTTTCCAAAGCTGCGATTTCGTCAGGAAGGGCGTCGAGTTCGCGCTGTTCTTTGTAGGAAAGTTTGACCGTGCGGTTGGCTTTGGGTTTTTCTTTCACCGGTTCGGCATCGGCTGTTTTGGGTGCGGATGCCGTCTGAATCTTCGCTTCGCGTGATTTTGCGTCGATATAGTCCTGATAGCCGCCGATGTATTCTTTCAGACGGCCTTGTCCTTCGAAAACAATGCTTTGGGTAATTACATTGTCGAGGAACATACGGTCATGCGAGACAAGGAATACCGTGCCTTGGTAATCGCGCAACAGGTCTTCGAGCAGCTCTTGAGTGTCGATGTCCAAGTCGTTGGTCGGTTCGTCCAAGACCAAAATATTAGCAGGACGGGTAAAGAGTTTTGCCAGCAAAAGGCGGTTGCGTTCGCCGCCGGAGAGCGATGAAACGGGACTTTGTGCGCGGGCTGGATGGAATAGGAAATCTTCCAAATAGCTCATCACATGCTTTTTCTTACCGCCGATTTCGACGTAATCGTTGCCTTGTCCGAGGGTGTAAAACACGGTGTCGTTTTCGTTCAACGCGCTGCGGAACTGGTCGAAATAGGCGACCTCCTGCTTGCTGCCGATGCGGATTCTGCCGTAGGTCGGCTGCAATTCGCCCAAAATCAGCTTGAGGAAGGTGGTTTTGCCGATACCATTTGGGCCGATTAAGCCGATTTTGTCGCCGCGCTGCAAAATAGCGGAGAATTTATCCATGATGACTTTGTCACCATAGGCAAACGAAGCGTGTTCCAGTTCGGCGATGATTTTGCCGCTTTTCTCGCCGCTATCGAGCTTGAAATTGACCTGCCCTTGTACGTTGCGGTGTTCGGCACGCTGGCGGCGCAGCTCTTCCAAGCGGCGCACGCGGCCTTCGTTGCGGGTACGGCGCGCTTCGATGCCTTTGCGTATCCACGCCTCTTCCTGCGCGTGGAATTTGTCGAAGAGACGGTTGTGTTCCGCCTCGACTGCCAACTCTTGCGCTTTTTTCTCGCTGTATTTGGAGAACGAGCCGGGATAGGAACGCAGAATGCCGCGATCGAGTTCGACAATGCGCGTGGCGATGTTGTCCAAAAAACGGCGGTCGTGGGTAATCACAACCAAGCTGCCTTCAAACGCTTTAAGCAGATTTTCCAGCCAGATAATTGCGTCGATGTCCAAATGGTTGGTCGGTTCGTCCAGCAGCAATACGTCGGGCTTTTGCACCCAAGCCTGCGCCAAAGCGACGCGCTTTTTCTGACCGCCGGAGAGGTTGCCGATTTTTTCGTTTTCCGGCAAACCGAGTTCGCCCAAAGTCTGCTTGACTGCCGCATCCAGTTTCCAGCCGTCCTTCGCTTCGATTTCGAGTTGTAATTCGTTGAGCTCTTTCAACAAAATCTCACTCGAACCGTTTTCCAACTCATGGCCGACGCGGTGGTAACGGCGCAATAAATCGCGAATTTCGCCCAAACCTTCGGCAACGGTATCAAATACGGTTGCGTCCTTATCAAAAAAGGACTCCTGCGGCACATAAACGATTTTGAGATTGTTTTGAACAATAATCTGCCCGTCGTCGAGCTTTTGCACACCGGCAAGGATTTTTAGAAACGAAGATTTACCCGCACCGTTGCGGCCGATTAAACCGATTTTCTCGCCGCTGTCGAGTTGGAAGGAAGTTTTGTCGAGCAAGGCGACGTGGCCGACGGCAAAGGAAGCGTTTTCTACGGATAATATATTCATAATGTCAATTTCCAACAATTAACGTTCGGATTTTGCCGCAAGTTTGGCGCGGGCAATTTCGATGATGCCGGGCAGGACGGAAACAATAATGATGCCGCCCATCACCAAGCCCAGATTGTTTTTTACGACGGGGAAGTTGGCAAAGAAATAGCCTGCATAAGAAAACAGGATAACCCACAACAAGCCGCCGATGATGTTGTAGCGGATAAATTTGGCATAGTGCATTTTCCCCATACCGGCGACAAAGGGGGCGAAGGTGCGGACGATGGGTACAAAACGGGCAATGATGATGGTTTTCCCGCCGTGTTTTTCGTAAAAACGGTGGGTTTTATCGAGATATTTGCGTCGGAAGATTTTAGAATCGGGATTGGCGAACAGCCTGCCGCCGAAATACTTACCGACGGTAAAATTGAGAGCATCACCGAGTATGGCGGCAACAAATAGCAGCATAACCATCAGATGAATATCCATACCGCCTAGTGCGGCAATCCCACCAGCGGCAAACAGCAGCGAATCGCCGGGCAGGAAGGGGGTAATAATCAGACCGGTTTCGCAGAACACAATAATAAATAAAATGGCGTAAATCCAAATGCCGTATTGTGCCGACAGCGCAAGCAGGTGTTGGTCGATATGGAGGATGAAGTCGATGGCAGATGCAACCACGGTGCATTTCCTAAAAAAATAGACCGTGTATTTTAACCGATTGGAAAAATGCCGTCTGAAAAGTTTCAGACGGCATCGGTTTTATTTTTTCTTTGCAAGGCAAAAGGCGGTCAGTCCCGCGCAGCGGTTGCTTTTTTGTATGCGGATTTCGAGGCGGCATATTGAAGCCAGTATGCGGTTGATGACGGGATGATGCCGCATCAGTTGGGATTTGGGATTTTGTCCGGATCTCAACCGTCCGAGCAGGCGGACGGTTGCGGCAAGGGGGAATACTGCGCCAAAATAATAGTTCCCCCCGAGGACGGTCAGCCCGGTGCTGCGGATTAAGTTCTCGAACTGTATCAGGCGGTAGCGGCGGTAATGCCCCAAAAATTCGTCGTGCCCGCTCCACAGGGACTGGAAGGCGGGTACGGAAATGAGGAATTCCGTGCCGGAAGGGACTTTTGCGATATAGTCCTCTAGCATTGCCTTGTCGTCTTCGACGTGTTCCAAAACATCCATCATCAGCACCAGGTCGGCATCGCTCATGCCGATGGTGCGGCGGAAATGAATCGGTTTGCCGCAATATGACTCATCTTTTTCACCCGTGTAGGCGGTGTCGATGCACAATGCTTCGCGTATATCGGAATTTTCCAGCAGGAAGTGTGAAAAAAAGGCGGAGCCTGCGCCGACATCCAGCACTTTGCGGAAGGTTCTGCCTTTTAAAAGATTGGCAACGGCAAGTGCTTTGGATGCGTAATACCAATGGCTGTTGATGCTGTCGCCCAAAATACCGCTTTCTTTTACATCCATTTTATTATCCTTTCTTTCGGTTTTTTAAAATATATCGGGGACGCTGTTTGGTTTCGATATAGATACGCCCGATATATTCGCCGAGTATGCCGATACCGATGAGCTGGATTCCGCCGAGAAACAGGATGCAGGCCAAAAGCGACGGGTAACCGGGAATATCTTTTCCATAGACGAGCGTTCGGAGAATAATCAATGAGCCGTATAAAAATGCGGTAAATGCAAACAAAAAGCCGATATACGTCCATATCTTCAGCGGGACGGTCGAAAATCCGGTAATGCCGTCCCAAGCGAGATTCCAAAGTTTCAAGGCATTGAATTTGGTATGGCCGATGATGCGTTTCGGACGGGTGTATTCGATAACTTCCCCTCTGTCCGGCCAGGAAAGTAATCCTTTCATAAAGAGGTTTCGTTCGGGCATTTTGATAACGGTGTCGATGATGTCGCGTGAAATTAGTCGGAAATCGCCGACATTTTCTTCAATTCTGACGGGGCTGATTTTATTGTAAAGTTTATAGAAGAAGGACGCGCTCCATCTTTTGAGCGGATGGTCTTGCGTCCGCCCGATGCGTTTTGCCAATACGGTTTTTGCGCCGGCACGCCATTTTTCGAGCATAGTCGGAATCAGTTCTATGGGGTCTTGAAGGTCGACGTCAATCGGAATGGCGGCATTGCCCGATGCGTGTTCCAAGCCGGCGAAAAGGGCGTTTTCCTTGCCGAAATTGCGTGTAAAGTGCAGCGGTTTGACCAAGGGGTCTGCAAGGGCGAGGTTTTCCAAAACGGTTTCCGTATTGTCCGTGCTCCCGTCGTTGCAGAAGACGATTTCGACTTCGTATTTTTGAAGCCCCCTGCTTTCCCTGACGGCACGGTAGAAAATCGGAATGGCAGCTTCTTCATTCCACACCGGGACGATAAGCGATATTTTCATGGTTTTCCTTTTGTTTGGGCAAAAACAAGGTAACTCGAGCACAGGTAGCCATATATCAGGCTGATGGCGGAAAATCCGACGGCAGCGACCTGCGGCGGCATAGCAAGGGCATCCGATGCCAAACCGCTTGCCGATGCCGCAAAACCCATCAGCAGTACGAAACAGGCATAGCGTTTGAAGGAAGCTTTTGTACCGAACGTCCATCTTGCATTTGCGGCAAAACCGAATGCTGAGGCTGCGGCAAAGGCTATGAGGTTTGCGGCGGCGGTGGGATATTGCCGGCTTGACAGCACGGTAAAAACGGCGATATGGATTAGGGTGTTGATGATACCGACCATGCCGTAGCGCGAGAACCGTTTGAGCCGCATATCAATGCCGTCTAAAAAGCGACCATTCCCCTATGGTCTTGATATGGGAAACACGGGAGCAGGAGGGATTGGCGGCAAGCAGTTTTTCCAATGTGTCCGATGTATGGTTGGCGGTCAGGATAAGCAGGTAGTCATAGCGGCGACAGTCTGTTTTCCGAGTCAGGTTATATTCGGACAAAAACCTGACTTGACTGTACCCGTCATACATTTCTTTCATTTTCATGCGGACGGGCATAGCGTGCGCCGAGGCAAAGCTGTAATCCGCCCACCCCTGCCTTTCGGCCTGATACCATTGTGCGATATGGAAGAACTCGCCGCCCGAAGTCAGGCTGCCTTCGCTGATGGACAAGGGGTCGTTGACAGTCAGGACTTTTTTGCCGTTTTCCATCATTTGGGAAATTTTTATAAAATCAGCCAGCTTCTGCGAGCGGTCAAAAAGGATGTTGTTAAGGTAGGCTTTGCCTGTCAGCGCGGCGATGCACAAGGCGGACAACAGGCAGGCTGCTTCCGATATTTTTGCTGCAATCCTGCCCGGCGTTTCCGGTTTCTTTTCCCAAATCAGATAATAAAAAATAGGGACGAACAGGGCGAAGCGTTCGTAAAGGAAGCTGGTTTGAAAGGTAAAATGAGGCATCAGGAAATAAACCGCAAGACAGGCAAGCAGCGGGACGTACCGGCTTTTTTCCCGAGTGGGGCGGCAGTTTGCCGCTATGGGGGCGGCAAATAGGAAGAGGCAGGCAATGTCGTAGTAGAACAGGACCGACATATTCCAAGGCAGGTAGGCAATTTCCAGTATTTTGTCCCAAAAGGAATGTTGGATAAAGTTGTCTTCAAATGCCTTATAGGGGACGGGGTTGGGTTTTGCGGTATAACGTGCCAAAAGGGCGGCGAAAAAAAGATAGGCGGCTGTCAGGGAAAAACGCTGTTTCCAAGGGATTTCTTTAATTCTGAAAAGAAAGTATCCGTATGAAAGCAAGCAGAAAAACGAAAAGGTCAGAATATGGGAGAAGTACGACCATATCCCCAATGCGGAAACGGCGGCAAGCATCTTTGCCGAGGGGTTTTCAATCCAACGCTTGTTGGTAATGAAAAACAGTATGCCGATGGGAATGCCCATAATGTAGCCGACAAAGCCCCATTGAAAGGCAAATCCGAAAAAACAGGTCAGCGCGACCCAGTCGGTCATCCTTTCCGCCCCCATTTCCTTTCTCATTTTGACTGCCGTATAAATGAAAAATAAAAATTCGAGGGAGACCAAAGCCTTAGAAGAAGCATTAATGCCCATAAACTGATACAGCGCCAACCATAGGGCATAAACGGTCAGATAAGGCGTATCCCAATTTATTTGCAGCATATCCGCCCACGGACTGCGGTGTTTGAGCAAATCATCCAAGGCGGCAACCTGCGCGGCGTGTTGCGGCAGGTCGTTCATCGGCAGGTATTTCGGATAAAACAGGAAACATACCGTTGCAAGGACGGTAAGGAAAAACAGCCTGTTTTGTATTTTGTCGGATAAAGGTAGTGCGATGTTCATCAAAATTTTCTTGGTTGTTTCATTCCTACCCGTCAGGATATTAGTATGTTTGAAAGGTAAGCCTTTCTAAATTGGGACGCACATAGGACCGAACCGTATGTGTGTCTCGTCTGTATGGCAGTTGGCTTTTACATAACAAAACAATTGTTACGGTTGACATAATAAAGAAATCGGGGTGGGGGGTAGATTTGCAGACTATATTTAACCTATTCTTACTAATTATTATATATTTTAACAATTTAGAGGAGTTCAGATAAAAAAATGCCGTCTGAAACCCGGAAATCAGGTTTCAGACGGCATTTTGTCCTGAAAGGCTGTTCAAATCAGCGGTGGTAATTCGGTGCTTCTTTGGTAATTTGAACGTCGTGAACGTGCGATTCGCTCATACCGGCAGAAGTGATTTCCACAAATTCTGCTTTCTCGTGCATTTCGGCAATATTGGCGCAACCCAAATAACCCATACTGGAACGCAAACCGCCGGTCAGTTGGTGGATGATGTTCACAATCGGACCTTTGTAAGGAACGCGGCCTTCGATGCCTTCGGGGACGTATTTGTCGGTGCTGTCGGTTTTGTCTTGGAAGTAGCGGTCGGCAGAACCTTGGCTCATCGCGCCCAAGGAACCCATACCGCGATAGGATTTGTACGAGCGGCCTTGGTAGAGTTCGATTTCGCCCGGTGCTTCTTCCGTGCCGGCAAACATACCGCCGAGCATTACACTGTACGCGCCTGCGGCGAGGGCTTTGGCGATGTCGCCGGAGAAGCGGATGCCGCCGTCGGCAATCAGCGGAACGCCCGTGCCTTTGAGGGCTTCGGCAACGTTGTGGATGGCGGTCAGTTGCGGCACGCCCACGCCTGCCACGATACGGGTCGTACAAATCGAACCCGGGCCGATACCGACTTTGACGGCATCCGCGCCTGCGGCAACCAAATCCAAAGCGGCTTTGGCAGTGGCGATGTTGCCGCCGATGACTTGGATGTGCGGATAGGTTTCTTTGACCCAGCGCACGCGGTCGATCACGCCTTGGCTGTGTCCGTGTGCGGTATCGACGACAATCACGTCAACGCCGGCTTCGACCAAGGCTTTAACGCGCTCTTCGGTGTCGCCGCCGGTGCCGACTGCCGCACCGACGCGCAGACGGCCTTCGGAATCTTTGTTGGCATTGGGAAATTCAGTGGTTTTTAAAATGTCTTTAACGGTAATCAAGCCTTTAAGCTCGTCTTTTTCGTTCAAGACTAAAACGCGCTCGACTTTATGTTCGTGCATCAGTTCGCGCGCTTCGTCTATGCTTGTGCCTTCGGGGACGGTAACCAGACGTTCGCGCGGGGTCATAATGGCGGAAACGGGCAAATCAACGCGGTTTTCAAAACGCAGGTCGCGGTTGGTTACGATGCCGACGACTTTGCCGTTTTCAACGACGGGCAGGCCGGACATTTTGCGTTTGCGCTGCGCACGCATTTCCAAGACTTCGCGGATGAGCGTTGTCGGCGCAACGGTTACAGGGTCTTTGACCACGCCGCTTTCGTGGCGTTTCACTTTGGAAACGGCGCGCGCCTGCATTTCGGGAGTCATGTTTTTATGGATGATGCCGATGCCGCCTTCCTGTGCCATCGAAATGGCGAGGCGCGCCTCGGTAACGGTATCCATCGCGGCGGAAAGCAGGGGGAGGTTGAGTGTGATTTCGCGGGTAAGCTTGGTTTGAAGTTTAACGTCTCGCGGCAGCACGGTCGAATGTGCGGGAACCAACAAAACATCGTCGAAAGTATAGGCTTTTTCTACGATACGCATAATGCTCGGTCTTTCAGTTTGTGCAAGATGCACGGCATTATAGCACGTTGCCGGCAGCTTGACAGTCTATGCAGAAAAACGCCTCGATTGAGCTGGTTGTGTTATGTTTTTTTAGATTTGGATAAAGATTAGCATTCCACAAAATTCTCTTCAATAAATTCCTCAAAGGAGTTTGAAAGCACCTGCTTTTCTTCTGTATCGTAATCAAATAGCACCACTTCGCCATTAGGCATAATAGCGATAGGATTGCCCGAACCATCATCAGCAATTACAAGACTTTTATTAATTTCAGGGAAAAGATTAGTATCATTAAAAAGGCTACGAGCGCTATTTGTTAAATCAAATATTGTTTCATTTCCTATTGATGTTCCATTTATAAAAGCATGAATCGCTAATCCAGCATAAGCACCTCCAAAGTTTTGAATAAACTCTTTATAATCTTTATCCATTATAATATTAAGTTCTTTTTCTGCATTTGCGATTTGTTCATTAGTAGCCGCTTTTCCTAACATAGTGGGATTTTTCTGATAAAAAACATTCAATTTATTTATGACTTCTTGTTTCATATCCGTATTTTCAAAATTAATGACAGCCTATTTTTTTGCCTCTCGCCTTTAATTCCGCTTCGGCTTGGCTTTTCCAATATTTTTGCTTCCATTTGTTAAATGCAGCCCGTTCATCAGGTGTTAATCCAGTTCCTTTTTGCTTCCCAAATGGGTGTTGTCCAGGAATTATTTGCAATATCCCCCGCCTTCAGACGGCATACGGCGCGGCGGCGGATGCCGTCTGAAAACCGGCAGGGTGCTTATGTCAACTGTTCCAGCAAAGCCTGTTTCAGGGTAGATTGGATTTTCGGATTTTTCAAATCGGGGCTGAAGACGGTAAAACTGTCTTCGACACGTTCGTCCAACGTGGAGATTTTGGCGTAGCGCAGGCTGACGTTGTGGGCGAAAAAGACTTCCGCCATATCGGCGAGTAGGAAGGGGCGGTTGACGGCGGTGATTTCGACGGAGTACCAGTCTGGATAGTCTTCTTCGGGGGTGATGGTGATGCTTGGCGCAATCGGCATATAGCGGCTGCGGCGGCTGATGCGACGGCTGTGGCTTTGGGTTTCGGCAACGGTGTGTCCGTGGATAAAGCTGTTGAGTTCGGCTTCGAGCGCGCTTTGGATGTCGGGGTAGTCTTCGGGGGCGTGTTGTGAGGGGATTTGCACGATGAAGGTGTCGAGGATGTAGTCGTGTTCGGTGATAAAGGCGCGGGCGGCGAGAATGTCGAAGCCGTGGCGGCTGAAGATGCGGCAGAGGCGGGCAAATAGGCGCGGGCCGTTGGGCATAAAGACCATGACTTGAAAGCTATCGCTTTTGGGCAGGATGCGGCTGCGGACGATGGGGGTTTCAAAGTCGTGTACGAGGTTGGCGGCATGCCACAGGATTTCGCGGGACTGATGGCGGGCGAAATAGGCAGAACCGAGCGCGTTCCATAGTTTTTTCTGCTGTTTTTCGGGGACGGCGGCGCGGGTGAGCAATTCGGCGGCTTCTTGTTGGCGGCAGCCGAAGAGGGCATGCGGGTTGCCGCCGTCGCCTGCGAGGTAGCGTCCGGCGGCGTGGAACAGGCTTTCCAACAGGCTGGCACGCCATGCGTTCCATAGTTTGGGATTGGTGCCGCGTATGTCGGAAATGGTCAGAAGGTAGAGTGCGCTGAGACGTTCGTGGGTTTGCACGCGTTTGCAGAAGGCATCGAGTACGTCGGGGTCTTGGATGTCTTCTTTTTGGGCGACGGTGGACATAAGAAGATGGTTTTCGACCAGCCAGGCAAGCAGGTTGCTTTCTTCTTCGGTCAGGAAGTGGTCGGCGGCAAATTGGCGCGCGTCTGCGATGCCTTGTATGGCGTGGTCGCCGCCGCGTCCTTTGGCGATGTCATGGAAGAAGGCGGCGAGATAAAGGATGTCTTGTTTTTCAAAGGACTGCATCAGCGCGGAGGCGTAGGGCAGCTCGTGGCTGTGCATATCTAGGGCAAGGCGGCGGATGTTGCGGACGACGGCGAGGATGTGGTCGTCTACGGGATAGATATGGAACAGGTCGTGCTGGAGCAGGCCGACGATTTTTTCCCACGCGGGCAGGTAGCGTCCCAACACGCCGTAGAGGTTGAGGAAGCGCAGGGTTTGGGTCAGTCCGTTGCCGCTGCGGAAAAAGCCGGCGAAGCGGCGGCGGTTTTCGGGATTTTGGTAGAAGCTGCGGTTAATTTTGCGCGTCGCGCCCCACCATGCGCGCAGGGTTTGCGGTTCGAGCGCGGTAATGTCGTTGCGCTGCTGCATGATTTCGACGATTTTGAAAATGTGTTCGGGCTGCCTCAAAAAAATATCGGTGTGCCACGCGGCAATTTGGTTGTTGACTTGGATGTAGTCGTCGTCAATCCGCAGGGTAACGAGCATCGGGGTGGAGGAAACGCGGCTTTGCAACATGGGTGTGAGGATGCCGCTCAGTTGTTTGACGGTTTTAATCGCGCGGTAAAATACGCGCATCAGTTCTTCGCTTTGACGGCGGAGGTTCAAGCCTTGATAACCCATACTTTCGGCAACTTGCGGCTGCAAATCGAACAGCAGGCGGTCTTCGGCGCGCTTTGCGTTTAAATGCAGATGGATGCGGATGTGGGCGAGGCGGCGGTAGCCGTGTGAAAGCATACCGGCTTCAGTGCGCGTCAGAATGCCTTGTTTGACCAGCGCAGGCAGGTTGGCCGCCAAGCCTTGTGCTTTCGCTATCCAAAGCAGGGTGTGGATGTCGCGCAGACCGCCGGGACAGCTTTTGATGTTTGGTTCCAACACCGCCCCTGAGCCTTGCGATTTGGCGTGGCGGTGTTCCATCTCCACCAGTTTTGCCTCGATAAACGCCGCTACATTGCGTTGCGCGTTCATTTTTTCGGCCAATTCGTCTGCTGTTTGGCGGTTGCCAAACAAAAACCTAGCCTCTAAAAACGCTGTGTCCCCCGTAATATCATTGCGCACGCTTTCGCACAGTTCGTCAATGCCGCCGCTTTTTACAGACGGCATCAGTTTGCAGTCCCAAAGGGTTTGGACAAACCGGGCAATCTGTTCCTGAATGCCGTCTGAAAGCGGGGCAGGGGAGACAACCGCCAAATCCACGTCCGAACAGGGATACAGTTCGCCGCGCCCGAAGCCGCCCACCGCCATCAGGCATAGCGCGCTGTTTTGAAAATACGCTGCCCACAATGCTGCCAGCAAGGTTTCGACTGCCGCCGTATGTTCCCTGAAAAATACCGACGCGCGGTTGGCTTTCAAATAATGCGCTTCGGCGGTAGCGCGCTGCTGTTTGAAGGTTTCCAGTGCTGAAGACAGGTTTGCAGGCATTTTTATTCTTTCGATTGGTGGGAAAAAGGGAGGCGGATGGTTCGGCGGTCAAATACCGCTTTCAGACGGCATTTGTCGGGTATCGGCGGAATTGGTCATCAGGTTCAACCGTTCCTGCGGCGGCAGCAGCAACTGATACGCCGCCACGCCCAAAGCCGCCGCCATTTTTTCGATATTCGACAGGGCGATGTTCCAGCGTTTGCGCTCGACTGCCGACACATAAGTCCTGTCCAAACCGCATTGCCGCGCCAATTCTTCTTGCGACCAACCCTTGTTCACGCGGAAAAGCCGCATATTGTATGCCAATACCGCCCGCAAATCCTGTTCGTCAGGCAGTTCGGCAGGCAGAGTCAATTTGTTGCCCATCATTTGTTTCCGGATAAATGGTTAAAAGTTAAGCATTTGCTGTTACGGATTTTACTTCACATAAAAGCCAAAAAAAGGGGTGGCGACAGCCACACCCAAACACACACACATCAAGAGGAAAGAGGTAAAATCAAGACAGATTGGGAAACAGCAAACAAACAATCTAGATTTCATGTCGGTATTATCAAACAAAAACCGTTATCGAGTATTGATTCAAATCAATTTAGATTTGATTCGCAAACCGGTAAAGAAAAACGGCATACCCGTTTATGCAGATATGCCGTCTGATGGTGCAGGGGACTGCTATATTTGGCAGTGGTTTGTGTTTTAGTCCTCTTGCGCCGCTGTTTGCAGGTAGTTCGGCAAACCGATTTTGCCGATCAGTTCCTGCTGGGTTTCGAGCCAGTCGATGTGTTCTTCGTTGGTGTCTTTTTGTTTTTCCAACAAATCACGGCTGACGTAATCCTGTTGCGCTTCTGCTGTAGCGATGGCAGCAAGCAGGGCTTCGTGTTTTTCCTGTTCTTTGGTCAAATCGCAGACAATGATTTCTTCGGTGGACTCGCCAATCAGAAGCTTGCCCAGCTCTTGCAAATTGGGCAATCCTTCAAGGAAGAGGATGCGTTCGATCAAATCGTCTGCAGCTTTCATTTCAACGATGGACTGTTTGAAGAAATGTTCGCCCAGTTCTTCAAAGCCCCAGTTTTTCAAAATACGGGCGTGAAGGAAATATTGGTTGATGGTTACCAGTAGCAAGCCTAAGTTTTTGTTCAGCTCGCGGATAACCAGACGGTCGCCTTTCATACGGACTCCTTTTATTCCGAATACAGCTTACAGTTGGCTTTGGTAGTAGTTACCTTCGCCAATCAACTCGATCAGGCGAAGCTGCTGTTCCAGCCAGTGGGCGTGGTCTTCTTCGGTATCTTTCAGTTGGGCAACCATCAGGTCGCGCGTAACATAGTCTTGAGCCTCTTCGCACAGTTTGATGCCTTTTTTTAACGCATCACGTACTTCATATTCGGTTTGCAGGTCGGCTTTGAGGCAGGAAACCACGTCTGTACCGATATTCAGTTCGGCGCGCGCCATTTTCGGCGTACCGCCCAGCATCAGGATGCGTCGGATGAAGTCTTCGGCGTGTGTGGTTTCTTCTTCCATCTCGTGATTGAGACGTTCGAACAATTTGCTGTATCCCCATTCGGAGTAGAGGCGGGAGTGGATGAAGTATTGGTCGCGCGCCGCCAGCTCGCCGGACAGCAATTCGTTCATGTAATCTAAAACTGCTTGATTGCCTTGCATAATATTTCTCTTTTCTTAATTTGGGTTTCGTGTGGTTAAACAGTGGATGTAGTACTGTTCGGGATGCGTGCATTGTATGCAAAAGTTTTTGATATGACAAATTTTCTATTTAAAATACAAACAATTATCAAAAGAAATAGGGTGTATTCCCCGATACCTGCCAAATCAGTATGCTGTTTTTTATCGGTTTTTTGTGCTGCTAAAACTAAGAATCCATATCATCCATAAAGAACATTTACACTTGTTAACCATAGCGAAAAGCAAATACTGTACGGTTTTTTATCAAAATTTATAATGAATCGTTCTCATTAACTGACAGATTCTTTTGAGATTATCGGATTCGGAGAATAAATCATGCCGTCTGAAGGGCTTTCAGACGGCATAGGCGGCTAACGCGGGGCGGCTTGTGTCAAACGGCGCGGCAGGCGTAGGGAATCATTTTTTACTTTGGCGCGGTGTTCCGGGTTTAATGATGCCCGCAACCGCCGTGGCTTTCGCGTAAGGCTTCGGCAGCCTGTTCGTCGGCATGGTAACTTGAACGGACCATCGCGCCGATGGCGGCATTGCTGAAGCCCAGTTCGTATGCTTCTTTTTCAAAGATTTTGAACTGCTCGGGCGTAACGTAGCGCAAGACGGGCAGGTGTCCGTCTGAAGGCTGGAGGTATTGTCCGATGGTAATCATTTCGATATTGTGCGCCCGCATATCGCGCATGATTTCGCGCACGTCTTCGTCTGTTTCGCCCAAGCCGACCATAATGCCGGATTTGGTCGGGATATGCGGCATCATTTCTTTATAACGTTTTAATAAGTCTAAAGAATGTTGATAATTGGCACCCGGACGGGCTTTTTTGTACAGGCTCGGATGTGTTTCCAAGTTGTGATTCATCACGTCGGGCGGCGTTTCTGCCAAGATTTCCAGCGCGATGTCCAGACGGCCGCGGAAATCGGGAACGAGGATTTCGATTTTGGTATTCGGGCTGGTTTCGCGGATGGCTTTGATGCAGTCGGCGAAATGCTGTGCGCCGCCGTCGCGCAGGTCGTCGCGGTCAACCGAGGTGATGACGACGTAACGCAGGTTCATGGCTTTGACGGATTCTGCGAGGTTTTTCGGTTCGTCGGGGTCGAGCATATTCGGACGGCCGTGTCCCACGTCGCAGAACGGGCAGCGGCGGGTGCAGATGTCGCCCATAATCATGAAGGTCGCCGTGCCTTTGCTGAAGCATTCGCCGATGTTGGGGCAGGAGGCTTCCTCGCAAACGGTGTGCATTTTTTGTTCGCGCAAAATGTCTTTGATTTCAAAGAATTTGCGTGATGGGAGTTTGGCGCGTATCCATTCGGGCTTTTTCAGTTTTTCCTGAAGGGGGACGACTTTGATGGGGATGCGGGCGGTTTTGTCCGCGCCTTTGAGTTTGATGCCGCGTTTGGGATCGTCGGTTTTGATTTCACTCATTGTTATCTGCTTTCGGTGTGAGTTGTGTTTTAAGATGTGTGGTCAGCTTGGCGGCGACTTCGTCCAGCGTGGGGCAGGGGTGGACGAGGTCGGCAATTTGCGTCATTTCCATACCGGCATAACCGCAGGGGTTGATATGGGTAAACGGCGAGAGGTCCATATTGACGTTGAGCGCAAGACCGTGATAGACGGAACCTCCTTTGATACGCAGCCCCAGCGAGGCGATTTTGCGTTCGCCGACGTAAACGCCGGGGCGTTCGGGGTCTGCCGCCGCTTCGATGCCGTATTCCGCCAATGTGGCGATGATGCTGTTTTCAAGCGCGGAAACGATGTTTCTAACACTGGTTTTGCGCCGTTTGAAATCAATCATCGTATAAACGACCAATTGCCCGGGCCCGTGATAGGTAATCTGCCCGCCTCGGTCAATCTGGATAACGGGGATGTCGTCGTGAATCAGCAGGTGCTCGGGTTTTCCCGCCAGTCCTTGTGTGAACACGGGGGGGTGCTCGACAACCCAGAGTTCGTCTTCAGTATCGGCATTCCGTCCGGCATTAAAGGTTTTCATCGCTTCAAAAGTCGGCAGATATTCGACCAAACCTTTGTGTATGATTTTCATCTCAAAGTACCACTTTGACCAGTTCGTGCGAAGTCAGCGCGTGGTAGATGTTGTCCAATTGTTCTTGGTTTTCAACCTTTACCTGAACGGTGGCACCGGTATAGTTGCCTTTGCTGCTCGGACGCGTGGTGATGTGGTGCGGCTGCGTGTCGGGGGCGTGGAGGCGAACGGTGTCCAATACCGCCTGCTCAAACTCGGGATGCACCGCGCCCATTACTTTTAATGGGAAGGTGCAGGGAAATTCGATGAGGGATGTTTTGTTTTTTTGTTCGGTCATGATGTGCTACCTTGTTGTGTACGGTATGCCGTCTGAACAGGGTTTTGTTTGTCAGACGGCATCAGATATGCGGTATTTTAGCCCAAACCGTGATAACAGGCTATCGGAACGGCACGGGCTTTATCTGCGATATAACCCATTCTGCTATAATAATGATGAAAATGGTTTCCGGACGGGTTGTTATGTATCAGAAAAAAAAGCAGAGTATCAAACCCTGGGTTGGTGCGGGGGTGTTCCTTACGGTCTTGATATGGCTGGCTTTCGCACTTGGCGACACACTGGCTCCCTTCGCGGTTGCGGCAGTATTGGCGTATGTGTTGGATCCTTTGGTTGAATGGTTGCAGAAAAAAGGTTTCAACCGTGCCGTTGCGTCAATGACTGTAATGGTTTTTGCCTTGCTGCTGCTTGCGGCACTGCTTTTGATTATTGTCCCTATGCTGGTCGGACAGTTCAACAGCATGGTATCCCGTTTGCCCCAACTTGCAGGTTTTATACAAAATACGCTGTTGCCGCTGTTGAAAGAGACTGTGGGCAATTATGTGGAAATCGATCAGGCATCCGTTATCGCATGGCTTCAGGCGCATACGGGTGAGCTGAGCAACACGCTTAAGGCGTGGTTTCCCGTTTTGATGAGGCAGAGCAGCAATATCGTCAGCAGCATCGGCAATCTGATGCTGCTGCCGTTGCTGCTTTACTATTTTCTGCTGGATTGGCAGCGATGGTCGTGCGGCATCGCCAAACTGGTTCCGAGGCGTTTTGCCGATACTTATACGCGTATTACAGGTAATTTGAACGAGGTATTGGGCGAATTCTTACGCGGTCAGCTCCTGGTGATGCTGATTATGGGCTTGGTTTACGGCTTGGGGCTGGTGCTGGTCGGGCTGGATTCAGGATTTGCCATCGGTATGCTTGCCGGTATTTTGGTATTTGTCCCTTATCTCGGTGCGTTTACGGGATTACTGCTTGCCACCGTTGCCGCCTTGCTCCAATTTGCTTCGTGGAACGGCATCTTGGCTGTCTGGGCGGTTTTTGCCGTCGGCCAGTTTCTCGAAAGTTTTTTCATTACGCCGAAAATCGTGGGAGACCGTATCGGCCTGTCGCCGTTTTGGGTTATCTTTTCCCTGATGGCATTCGGACAACTGATGGGCTTTGTCGGAATGTTGGCAGGATTACCTTTGGCTGCCGTAACATTGGTATTGCTGCGCGAGGGCGTGCAGAAATATTTTGCTAGCAGTTTTTATCTGAACAGGTAAGGCATTGACGAAGTATAAAGTTTCCCAAAGGGATATTTTGTTTTTATCCGAAAATGCAGTATGGATACCTGCAGTCCGCGTCCGTTATCAAATAAAGGGATGGGGATAAACATATTAAGACTTTCTTGTAGATGATTTGAATAAGATAGCATTACCTGAAAATAAAGTGAAAACATAGGACCCAAATAGATTACGACCTGTTATTGCCGCCCCAACTAAAGCAACAAATCAATTTGGTATTCGTCCGTATGATTTTAGAAATTTTGAAAACCAAATCATTAAAGGAAGTGGAAAAAATGGCAGATAATTTATCTTTTTATGAGTGGGTTAGAATCGAGAGAGAAAGACTTCTTATCAATGCTTTTCCCGATTTTATCAAGAATTCTTATGGTGAAACCTATGTAATTGAATGTGATGGCAATGTGGAGGAAGTTAGGAAATTAGTAAAAGAAGTGTTGTTTGTATTCAATAATTTGTATATGAAACATAAATGGATTGATGATATAGAACAATGGAAAGCAATTTTACCGCATCAATTTACCAAAAATTTTGCACGAGAACTCACAATAGAAGAGGTGGAAAAAGAACGTGATTGGTTCTATTCATTAGCATATAAGCAAAAATTAGAAGAAGCTAAAAAGGCAGCATACGAACCCTGGCGATTGAGTGACTGGGCAGAAACTATGCATCCTGAGAACAGAGTTTGGTTTTGGTGGGGAGACACAATTCTTGGAGAACGAACTAAAGATAATTATTTTGTTGTTGCTATTAAACTTTTAGATGATTATTATTCATTTAATCCTATTAAAATCTTTTTTAAAAATTGTGGAGCAAAAAATATTTCTAATATAAGTCAATATGACTTATATTAGAAATGCTGCTAATTTTGAGATTTTGGATTTGGATAAAAATGCCGTCTGAACTTTTCCGGCAAGGTTCAGACGGCATTTTTCATACCTATTGATTGGGATATTTATTGGGAAGTTTTACCCTTGTCGAGGATTTTCATCCCAGCCGAAATCAGGCTACCGAGGTCGGCAACGTTGGCAGGCATAATCAGCGTATTGCTTTCTTTGGCAAGATTGTTGAACGCGGCAACGTATTGTTCCGCAATCTTCAGATTGACCGCATCCGCACCGCCTTGTGTTTGAAGGGCGGCGGCTATTTGACGGATGGCTTCGGCATTGGCTTCGGCAACAAGGCGCAGGGATTCCGCTTCGCCTTTGGCGCGGTTGATGCGGGCGATTTTTTCGGCATTTGACGCATTGACCGCAGCCTGAGCCTCACCTTCGGATTGTTGGATTTCGGCTTCGCGCTGACCGCTGGCAAGGTTGATTTGTTCGATTTTACGGCCTTCGGATTCGGCGATGCGGGCGCGTTTTTCGCGTTCGGCAGTAATTTGCGCCTGCATCGCGCGCAAAATCTCTTGCGGCGGCACCAAATCCTTGATTTCGTAACGGAGAACTTTGACACCCCAGGCCCCGGCGGCTTCATCGAGGGCGGAAACGACGGTGCTGTTGATTTCGTCGCGTTCTTCAAACGTTTTGTCCAGCTCCATACGCCCGATAACGGAGCGCAGCGTCGTTTGGGCAAGCTGGGTAATCGCCATAATGTAGTTGCTCGAACCGTATGAGGCAAGTTTGGGATCGGTTACTTGAAAATAGATGATGCCGTCAACAGTCAGCTGCGTATTGTCGCGCGTGATGCAGACCTGGCTGGGTACATCCAAGGGAATTTCTTTCAGCGAATGACGGTAGGCGACGCGGTCTATAAAGGGAATCAAAATATTCAAACCGGCCGTCAGGGCGCGATGGAAACGCCCCAGCCTTTCGACAACGTGGACTTCCTGTTGGGGAATAACGACAAAGGATTTAAATCCGAAAACAACGACGGCTACCAGTAATATAATGAAAAATTCCATAATTCCTCCGAGTGTTAAGGGTTTGAGATGATGAGAAGGTTACCTTCCTTGCGGACGATGAGGGCGTGCGTTCCCGGTTCAAACACATCCTGCCCCGTATTTTGCGCCTGCCAGTGCGTACCGCGATAAAAAACTTCGTAACGGTTGCCGCCTGCGTGCCGGAGGATTTCGGCATATTGCCCGGCATCCAAATCCTGATATGAATCCGTTTCAACTTTTCCCACGGCGGTTTTGGCGTGTACGAACCAAATGCCCAGCGCGGAAAGCAGCGCGGCGGTCAAGACGGCGGCTGGCGTGCTGCCGGACAGCCCGTAGGCAATGCCCGAACCCGCCAAAGCCGCGCTAATAACCAAAAGATAAACCGTCCCCGTCAATAATTCGATGATTAAGACGGCAACAGCAGCAACAAACCATACAGTCATACATTTCCCCACAAAGCGTGTCGTTTGACAAAATCACGCGATATCAGCAGTATAGCCGAATTTGAAAGGATAGGGCAGATATGGATACTTGGCACGATGCACTCGGCGGTGAAAAACAGCAGCCGTATTTTCAGGAAATTTTAAATACGGTCAGGCAGGAACGTTTGTCGGGACAAATCATCTATCCGCCGGCGGCTGATGTGTTCAACGCATTCCGCCTGACAGCGTTCGACCGGGTCAAAGTCGTTATTCTCGGACAAGACCCGTATCACGGGGCAGGGCAGGCGCACGGTTTGGCATTTTCCGTCCGGCAGGGCGTCCGCATACCGCCGTCTTTACTCAATATCTACAAAGAATTGGAAACCGACATCGAAGGCTTTTCCATTCCCGCGCACGGCTGCCTGACAGCGTGGGCGGAGCAGGGCGTATTGCTTCTGAACACGGTTTTGACCGTACGCGCAGGACAGGCGCATTCGCACGCCCTTTTAGGTTGGGAACGCTTTACCGATACCGTCATCAGGCAGCTTGCGACACACCGCAAGCACCTTGTCTTTATGTTGTGGGGCGGGTATGCACAACAAAAAGGGAGACTGATAGACAGTCAAAATCATTTGATATTGACCGCACCGCATCCGTCTCCTCTGTCGGCATATCGCGGTTTTTTCGGCTGCCGCCATTTTTCACGGGCAAACAGCTATTTGAGCCGGCACGGTATCGATCCGATAAACTGGAAGCTGTGAATGCCGTCTGAATGCCAAGTTGCTTAAACCCCGCTTAAGGCTGCTTTTGAAACCGGAAACAAAGTGATTAAGGAAAACCGGCTCATAATGCAAAACCGTCTGAATCCCGGGGTTCAGACGGCATTCGAGCGTCAAAGTTTGCGTGTCGGGTTCATTTAGCGGAATTCAAACAGCTCTTGATGCAATGAGCGTGTCTTAAGGTTTCCTGCAATACCGCTTGTAAAGCTGCGACTGCCGCAAAGCCATAGGCTGCGGGCTTCACTATTCCGAACGCTTTGTGCAATATGATTGACGGACAATCTTTGGGTTTCGGAAGGAATATAGTGGAACGCAACATTCGCTTGTTCAGCCAACGCTTTCCATTGACCGATTAGTTCCGCAGATAAATTTCTATCGGCATGAAACCAGTCAATCGGTTGATTGGAAGGTTGTTTGGCTAATTCTTTGAGTCTTGCAAGGAAAGGCGTAAAACCAATACTGTTGCTTACCCAAATCTGTGCATTTTTATCTGAAAAATTGAAGCGGCCATATGCACCGTCAATTTGAACGGTATCACCGATGTTCAAGCGTTGGGGCAGGCGATGGGTGTAGTCTCCCAAGTCTTTGATGATAAGATTGATTTGTTGGTTTTCAGGATTCCAGTCAGAGGCGATGGTAAACGGATGGCTTTCTCCGTGTGCGCGCAAAAAGAGGAATTGGCCGGCTTGGTGTCCCTGCCATTTTGGCGCATTCAGGGTAAGCGAGAGTAGGGAAGCGTTTTGGTTTATGGCGGCTACTGTCGCGGTTTGCGGTTTGCCAATGCGTTTAAAGAGGGCGAGGAGCGAACAAATACTGCCGAAGAATAGGGCGGCAGCCAGCAACCAACCGAGCGGTTGAGACCAGTAAGCAAAGTTTGCCAATACAATGGCGTGCCAAACGAGCGCAAGATAGACAGGGACAATTAAGATGTGAAGTCTGGCAAACCAGCGGTAGGGAATCAGCTTTATCAGCACGATAAGCAATAGTACGCCGACGGCGTAAAAAGCAACCTCACCCACTTCTTCAGCAAAATGGCGTTGGCTAACCAACCAATCTTTTAACGTTAAGATATCTGGCAGCGGTGGGCGTTGCGGACGTTTTCCCTCAATAACACCAAGTGTGATAAGCCATTTAGGAAATTGTGTGCTGGTCCAATGCAGGATGCTGCCTGAAAGGGCAATGATGCCCAACCATTTGTGCAGACGATACATTTTATCCAATCCGCCAAATAGTCCTTCCAACATTTTGGGACGTACTGCAAGAATCATACAGGCACTCATAGCCAGTATGCCGATGCTGCCGGAATAGGTTGCGTATGGGAAATACGCCCCACTTGTCTGGAAACGGTGTGGCAAACAGCCATAAAGCAGATATGCCGGCTAAAAAGGCAAATAAGGTAAATTTAATGTTTTTCATGGTTGTGTTCTTTGTGCAATGAAAATATAAAACAGCCGTGGCTTGTTTTAACAGGATTGAGTATATCTTGGAAAAATTAGGCGAAAATTATCGATAAGGTGCTTCCCGTATTTGCCTGCTTATTCCATATATTTTCCGACGCGAGATAACCGTGTGGAGGTTATTGAAGAAACTGCATTCCGCCCTTATTCATCAAAAATTTCCCATCTAATACGCTGTTGATGTCTTGGCTAACCAACAACGGTTTTAATTCATTGCGATAGTTTTTATAGGCTTCGCTTTGATGATGTTGTTCATAGCTCTCAGGGTCGGCATAGATTTCTACAATACGCCATTGGTCATCTTGGTTTTCTACCGTACCGGCATAGACGGCTAAAAGTGATTCGTTGGCGGTGCGATATTTTGCCAACGCATAGTGAATCGCTTCTGTGTGGTTCGGTTTGGCGGTCAGGGCTTGAAAACGGACTAGATAGTTACCGCCCAGCTGTAAGGCGGTTTTATTTTCGCTGATAAATTGTGCTTTCAAGGGCGTAAGGCTTTTACTCGCAAAAGCCTGTTCGGTAGCTTGGGCAAAGCGTTTGAAATGCTCGCTTTGGTTGTGCGCCTGCTTGGCCTCCGCGTTTTGACACACCTCTAACACGTAAATCTTATGGGCATCGTCAGTCTGCGGCATGGCATACATGGCCGAAAGTTCGGGCTCGGTTTGGACTGATGTACGGATATTTTCTTTAATTGCCTGTTGAGTTGTGGCAAGCTGTTCGGGCTTCACATTCAGTTCGCCTAAGCGGATAAACGGAGCAGCCTGCACTTGTAAAGTCAGTCCAAGACAACCGATTGCAAAAAGTTGTTTCAATTTCATTCTAGTCTCCTTAGAAAAGCGGGACTTTACTTTTGACGTAAAATCCCACCGCACTTTAATAAGCCGCTTTATTTTTCGCTGCTTTTGTTAAACCGTCCAACCATGCTTGATGGCCGTTTACCATTGGATTGGGCACAGTTTCTGCCAAGCCTTTGGCAAGTTTGCCGATTTGGCTTTCTTCGGTTAAGACTCGCACGCGATTGTTCGGCAGGTTTTCTAAAATCCAAGCGTGATACACATCGCTGAAATCTTCGCCTTCGCCAAAGGTGCCAGACCATGCAAGGCGAACGAGATTGCCATCTTCGCTGATATCAAACTCTTCTACTTTACAAGTTACGTGGAAGCCGAAAGTATCAAAAACAAAGTTAGCACCAGCTGAAAGTTGAGTGGTTGAACCATCGCCCACCACGATATTTTCCGCATTGTGATAATAAGTGCCCCATGCTTTGGTATCCGATAAATAAGGCAGCACATCCGCCACGCTTAAGCCTTTTACAATCACTTCATTGGAAACATAGTTGTCGGTTTCGCCCGGCGTATATTTTTCTGGCCAAATGATTGCTGGTTGTGAATAAGTTTTCATAATAAAGTCCTCTTAGTTAATGGTTAGTCGCGTTTTGCTATGGAAGGCATTATAGGTAGGAATAAGATATAAGTTAAATCATTATTATAAATAGTTAATATCAGATAAAATGATATTATAAGAATAAAGTGAGCTAAAAATGAAATCCTTACAAACTCTTGATTTGAATTTGCTGAAAGCCTTTTCGGTATTGATGGATGAGCGTAACGTAAGCAAAGCCGCCGAGCGTTTGGCGATTACGCAGCCGGCAATGAGTGGCATGTTGACAAGATTGCGCGACAGTTTTGATGATCCGCTGTTTGTGCGAGTGCAACGGGGCGTAGTGCCGACCAATCGGGCGTTAGAACTTGCCCCGCAAGTGAAAAAGGTACTGCATGAAGTAGAGCAATTATTACAGCCGCCACAGTTTGATCCGACTACAGCAGAATTGACCGTACGCATCGCCTGTACCGATTATGCAATGCGTGCCGTAATTGTACCGTTTCTGCATTTGCTGAAAATCCAAGCGCCGAAAATCAAAGTAGCGGTGCTGGCGATTAACGAAAGCCTCGTACAAAATCAACTGGAACAGCGACAAATCGACTTTGCGTTAGTCACGCCAGACTTCCAAACACCTGATATTCATGCGAAAAACTTGTATGATGAACGCTACATCTGTGCTGTTCGCCATGATCACCCAATAGCCCAACAATCTAAACTAACCCTTGAGCAATTTTGCCAGTTAGAGCAAGCCTTGATTTCCTATCATGGCGGCAGCTTCAGCGGTGTTACAGACAAAGCCCTGCAAGCGATGGGGCTACAAAGAAATGTCAGCCTATCGGTACAAAACTTTATTGTCTTGCCTGAATTGTTGGAGCAAAGCGATTTACTGGCGGTTGTGCCTGAGCGCTTGATTACTCACTTAGATAATCTCAAACGCTTTGAGCCCCCTCTTAAAATTCAAGGTTTCACCAAAACATTGATTTGGCACGAACGGACACATAAAGATCCTGCGTATTGTTGGGTCAGAGAGCTGATTGAAAAGGCTTGTTTGGTTGAAGAGAGATAATGAATGCTAATGATAGGTACGAGAAATTTCCCTAATATAAGTGGTTGAGTTCTGAATGGGTTTGAATAGATTCGCAAAAATATCTATTCAGTTATCATAAATTTAACATAATATATATTATGCGAACTATCCGAAGAACCGTTTTTTACGGTGGAAATAAGAAGGATTGTTCGGATAAACAAAATGCGCGCAATGGGCTTTGAAATACGCCCTTTTGACGCGCTCCCTGTCCCTTTATTCTTCATCGGTCTACATGCGCCCCAATTCCCTTTGCAGGGCTTGGATATTTTGCTGTCTGTCCAAAACATTGCTTTGCAATGCATTGATTTCTTGATGGTTAATGTTGCCGCCTTTTGCCAGACGTGCTTGTGATAACATTTTTTGGGCTTCAGCCAATGCTTTGCGTTCGTTGCTCAATTCTGTTTCGAGAATGGAACGTCTGCTGTTGTTTGCGGGTGCTTGTTGCGGCGGGGGCGTATTGGATTTTGCCGACTTGGATACTGTTTTGACCGGGGCTTTATATTTGACAGCCTGCCCGCCGTTTGACGGTGATGGTGCCGGTTCGGATGTTTGGGGCGGGATATAGCGTTCGCTGCTGTAGTTGCCGATCGGGGGCAGGTCGGTTGAGTGGCAGCTTTTAGACGGCTTGGTGGTGTAAACGGTTTCTCCGTTGATTGTGCAGGTATAGATTTTGGCCGCATTCGTACCCAACGGGCTTGAAATCAGGGAAAGGTTGATTAGGATTAAGGGGAGTTTTGATTTCATAATGTGTTGATACTCGGATAATAATTTGATTTTTGGGGATTTTTTGTAAGGCTTTCTTGGCGTTTTATGGGCTTTTCTTTTCGGTTGTCCGCTTTTGATTTTCCTTCGGGGCTTAGGCAGCCTGCCTGTTCTTTTTCCCGGCAGGTTTTTTCTTTTTGTTTCCTGTGTGTATTTTGGCTTCTTGACTGAGTTTTTTAATTTTCAGGCGGTATCCGCCTCCCTGATGGCTGCTGATTTTAGGCAAATCCGCATCGGTGCACAATCCTGACGGGTCTGATGTATATACGCTTTTGCCATTTGAGTTGCAATGGTATACGGAGGCTTGCGCCGACGCGCCGGAAAGGGACAGGTAAACCAAGGCGGCAAAAAGTCTGATGTTCATACCGGTAAAGTAAAAAGGCGGTGGTAACGTCCGAATTATACCGTTATCGGCAGGCAAAGATAAGCACCCTGCCCGCGCTTCTTTATCGCTCGGCAAACTGTTTCTCGATTTCAGTTTCAATCCGTTCCAATTCTTCTTGGCAGGCCAGCCAAACCTCTTCGATTCGGGCAAGTTGTGTTTTGACTTTTGCCAGCTCGGATAAGGTGTTTTGCAATTTTTCTTTGTTTGCTTCAAGGTAAGCTTCTTCTTGTGCTAAAAATGCTTCACATGCCGTCTGAATTTCGGAAAGTTGCGCCATTTCTTTTTCAGCTTTGCCGATTTTCTGCTGTATCGGCTTGCCGCGTCGGGCTTTTTCCTGACGGATTTGCGCTTCGATGCGCTTGGTGTCTTTGCGGCTTTGGCTTTGTGCGGATGCTGCGGGCGCGGTTGTGGCGTTTTCCTGCGCCAACCTCCATTGACGATAATCGTTTAAATCGCCGTCAAAGTTTTTCAGACGGCCTTTGTCAATCAGGAGGAAGCTGTCGGTAGTCGCTTCAAGCAGGCTGCGGTCGTGCGACACGACGATTAAGGCACCTTGGAAACTTTGCAGAGCGAGCGTCAAGGCGTGGCGCATATCCAAGTCCAGATGGTTGGTCGGCTCGTCAAGCAGCAGCAGATTCGGTTTTTGCCAGATAATCATGGCAAGGGCGAGGCGGGCTTTTTCTCCGCCGGAAAAGGGTTCGGTTTTCTGCAACGCCATATCGCCGGCAAAGTTGAAGCCGCCTAGGAAATTTCGGATTTCTTGTTCGCGCACTTCGGGCGAAAGCTGCTGAATGTGCCAAACGGGGCTTTGGTCGGCGCGGATGGTGTCGAGCTGGTGCTGGGCAAAATAGCCGATATTGAGTTTTTCGGAACGGACGATGCTGCCGGAGAGTAAATCGATTTTGCCAGCCAAGGCTTTGATAAACGTAGATTTACCGCTGCCGTTGACACCCAATAGCCCGTAACGTGCGCCGCTCTCCAGCGACAGGGTAATGTCGTGCAAAACGGTTTTGCCTTCGTAACCCAAATCGGCGTGTTCCAGCTTCAGCAAAGGATTGGGCAGATGATCGGGATTGTAAAACTCGAAAGAAAACTCGCTGTCCAGATGCGCGGGCGCGATGCGTTCGAGTTTTGCCAACGCCTTCATGCGGCTTTGCGCTTGAACGGCTTTGGTGGCTTTGGCTTTGAAGCGGTCGATAAAGGATTGTAAATGTTTGATTTGCGCCTGCTGTTTGACATAGGCGGCTTGTTGCTGCGCCAAACGCTGCGCACGTTCGTTTTGGTAAAAATCGTAATTGCCGCCGTATTGGGTCAGCTTTTGCTGCCACAGTTCGATGGTTTGGGTGGTCGTTGCATTGAGGAAATCGCGGTCGTGGGAAATGATGAATTGCGTGCAGGGCAATGAAGCGAGGTGGTTTTCCAGCCACAAGACGGTTTCCAAATCCAAGTGGTTGGTCGGTTCGTCAAGCAAGAGCAAATCGGCGCGGCAAATCAGGGCTTGGGCGAGATTGAGGCGCATACGCCAGCCGCCGGAAAAGGATTTGACGGGGCGGCTGTGTTCTTCTTGCGAAAAACCCAGTCCGTCCAACAGTTTTGCCGCGCGGGCAGGCGCGGTATAAGCGTCGATTTCTTCCAATTTGGCGTGATATTCCGCCTGCTTCATACCGTCGTTTTCCGCCTCCGCCCGCGCCAATGCCGTCTGAAGGGTCTGTAACTCGGCATCGCCCTGCAAAACGTAATCCAAAGCGGAAATGTCCAAATCGGGCGTTTCTTGGGAAACGGAAGCGAGCCGCCAGTTTTTCGGAATCAAGACATCGCCGCCGTCTTGAGTGATTTCGCCCTTGATTAAGGCAAACAGGCTGGATTTACCCGTCCCGTTTTTGCCGATCAAACCGACTCGCTGACCGGGATTGGCGGCGGCGGAAGCCTTGTCGAGCAGGACTTTCAAACCGCGTTGCAGGGTGAGGTTTTTAATTTCAATCATAACGGAAATATCGCCGGGCGGAAAAAGCCCGTATTTTACCTGAAAGTCAGTGCCGATGCCGTCTGAAACGGGAAATTTACGGCTGAAGCCAAGCCCAGGCCCTGCGCCCTTCCGAGTGCAGGAAAACCAATGTCCTGAATGCCGAATCGGTATTCATGCATTCCACGCCGATTCCGACTCGGGAAAAATCCGCGATGATTTTGGGATGGATAAACTCCTGCGCCGCGCCCGTCCCGATAATTAATATTTCCGGATAATCATCCGCTTTGACACCAGACAACAGGTTATCCGGAGTCAGTTCTGACAATGACTGCCATTTCGAGGGCATTGCCGAACCTTGCCGCAACAGCACAGGCCGGTCGAAATATTGCCCCGCCAACCGGATTCCGCCCGCGCCGCATTCATATTCCGCAAACTGTCCGTCTATCGGATTTTCTTCAAACAACATTTTTTTACCCCGTTTCCGCATCATCCGCACCGAAAGGGGTGCAAAATCGGGCGAATTAATGTAGGATTGGCAGATTTCATCTGACCTCTCCTGCTGATTTCAGACGGCATTTGATTCAAAGTGCGGCACAATTATATCGGCAGCGGATATTTTCGTCTTTCAATATTTACATTCAGTCGGCTTACAAGGAGACACAATGAAGCCAGTAAACATCGGTCTTTTAGGCTTAGGTACGGTCGGCGGCGGTACGGCTGCCGTGTTGCGGGACAATGCGGAGGAAATCAGCCGCCGTTTGGGGCGAGAAGTGCGCATCAGTGCCGTATGCGACTTAAGCGAAGAAAAAGCCCGCCAAATCTGCCCGTCCGCAGCCTTCATCAAAGACCCGTTCGAACTGGTCGGGCGTGAAGATGTCGATATTGTCGTCGAATTGTTCGGCGGTACCGGCATTGCCAAAGATGCGGTGTTGAAAGCCATTGAAAACGGCAAACACATCGTTACTGCCAACAAAAAACTGCTCGCCGAATACGGCAACGAAATCTTCCCGCTGGCGGAAGAAAAAAATGTCATGGTGCAATTTGAAGCGGCAGTCGCCGGCGGCATCCCGATTATCAAAGCCCTGCGCGAAGGTTTGGCGGCAAACCGAATCAAATCCATCGCTGGCATTATTAACGGCACCAGCAACTTCATCCTCTCCGAAATGCGCGAAAAAGGCAGCGCGTTTGCCGACGTATTGAAAGAAGCACAGGCGTTGGGCTACGCCGAAGCCGACCCGACCTTCGACATCGAAGGCAACGACGCAGGCCATAAAATCACCATCATGAGCGCGCTGGCATTCGGTACGCCGATGAACTTTTCCGCCTGCTACCTCGAAGGCATCAGCAAACTCGACAGCCGTGACATCAAATACGCCGAAGAACTCGGCTACCGCATCAAACTTCTGGGCATCACCCGCAAAGCCGAAAAAGGTATCGAATTACGCGTCCACCCTACCCTAATTCCCGAAAGCCGCCTCTTGGCAAACGTCAACGGCGTGATGAACGCCGTGCGCGTCAATGCCGATATGGTTGGCGAAACCTTATATTACGGAGCAGGTGCCGGTGCATTACCGACCGCTTCCGCCGTAGTCGCCGACATCATCGACATCGCACGCCTGATTGAAGCTGATACCGGTCACCGCGTACCGCATCTGGCGTTCCAACCCGCCCAAGTCCAAGCGCAAACCATCCTGCCTATGGACGAAATCACCAGCAGCTACTACCTGCGCGTCCAAGCCAAAGACGAACCGGGTACGCTGGGGCAAATCGCCGCGCTTTTGGCAAAAGAAAACGTGTCTATCGAAGCCTTAATCCAAAAAGGCGTGATTGACCAAACTACCGCCGAAATCGTGATTTTGACCCACAGCACGGTCGAAAAATACATCAAGTCGGCAATCGCAGCCATCGAAGCACTGGATTGCGTGGAAAAACCGATTACCATGATCCGTATGGAAAGCCTGCATGACTGAGCCGAAACACGAAATATCCGCCGAAGAGCAGGCTGCGGCGCGTAAAAAAGCGAAAGCCAAAATCCGCACCATCCGCATTTGGGCGTGGGTCATTTTGGCGTTGCTCGCTTCAACCGCCCTGCTCTCCCAATGCGCGATGTCCAAACCGCAGGCGAAGCAGAGAATTGTCGAGTCTTGCGTGAAAAACATACCGTTTGCCGAAAAATGGCAGAACGATTTGAAAGCGCGCGGCTTGGATGCGGACAATACCCGCCTCGCCACCGATTACTGCAAATGTATGTGGGAACAGCCTTTGGACAGGTTGAGCGAGAAACAGATTAGTTCCTTCGGCAAACTCGGCGCACAAGAACAGCTTGACCTGCTCGGCGGCGCAAACGCGTTTGAAGCGCGCGACAGACGGTGCGTTACTGATTTGAAAGCTGATTGAACCGCCGAACCGGAATGCCGTCTGAACACGGGAAAAGCGTTTCAGACGGCATTTTTTCAAACTGACCAGCAGGACAAATAAAAAGCCGATTCTTCAAGGAATCGGCTTTTTACTGAAAAACAGTTTACAGTGCGTCTTTCAATGCTTTACCTGCACGGAATTTAGGCGTTTTGGCGGCGGCAATGGTCAGAGGCTCGCCGGTTTTGGGGTTGCGGCCTTGGCGTTCTGCACGTTCGCCGACGTAGAAAGTACCGAAACCGACCAAAGTAACGGTGTCGCCTTGTTTCAGGGCGTTGGTTACTGCATTGGTAGTGGCATCCAAAGCTTTTTGTGCGGCGGCTTTGGAAATGCCGGCTTCTTGAGCAATCGTTTCAATCAATTCAGACTTGTTCACAATCAGTCCCTTCCTATCTTAAAAAATGATGAAATGCCCGAATACTCGGGGGTTTGTACTGCTTGAGCAACTTTCGCTTTATAGCAATTCTGAAATTGCCGTGTCAAGCAAAAAATACGGAATCGCCCTATTTTACAGGCTTTCAGGACGAAACCGCATTTTTACAACACATTTCCTGCGTTTCAATGTTTGATTGCCCTGCTGCGGGGTTTCGGTTTTGAAGCGGGTTCCGCCGCCGCTTCCACGGCAGAAGGTTCTGCCCAAGGCTCAGGCCGGCTTTCCAAACCCAGAGCCAATACCTCGTCTATCCATTTGACCGGATGGATGGTCAGACCGGTTTTCACGTTTTCAGGGATTTCCTCCAAGTCTTTGACGTTGTCTTTCGGAATCAGGACGTGTTTGATGCCGCCGCGAAGCGCAGCCAACAGTTTTTCCTTCAGACCGCCGATGGGTAAAACTTCGCCGCGCAGGGTGATTTCTCCCGTCATGGCAACATCGGCACGTACCGGGATTTTGGTGAATGCGGACACCATCGCCAAAGTCATGGCAATGCCCGCACTCGGACCGTCTTTCGGTGTTGCACCTTCGGGAACGTGAACATGGATGTCTTTTTTCTCGTAAAAATCAGGAGCCAAACCCACTGATTCTGCACGGGAACGGACAACAGACCATGCTGCGGACACGGATTCTTTCATCACATCGCCCAACTGACCGGTACACTGGATCACGCCCTTGCCCGGCAAGGCTGCGGCTTCGACGGTCAGCAGTTCGCCGCCGACTTCCGTCCACGCCAGACCGGTTACTTGTCCGATACGGTTTTCGCTTTCGGCAACACCGTAATCGAAGCGGCGAACACCCAAATAGTCGTGCAGATTTTTCTCGTTAACTTTAACCGTTTTAGGTTTGGCCTTACTTGCTTTTTTGGTTTCAGACGACCTTTTTTTGTCTTGTTCCAAAGTAATCTGCATCACCACCTTACGGCAGATTTTGGCAATCTCGCGGTCGAGCGAACGCACGCCCGCCTCGCGGGTGTAATAACGGATAATATCGCGCACCGCGCTTTCTTCGATTGCCAATTCACCTTCTTTCACGCCGTTGCGCTTCATTTGCTTCGGCACGAGGTACTGCATCGCGATATTGATTTTTTCGTCTTCGGTATAGCCGGACAAACGGATGATTTCCATACGGTCGAGCAGTGGGGTCGGGATGTTCAGGCTGTTTGAAGTCGCAATAAACATCACATCGCTCAAATCGTAATCTACTTCGGCATAATGATCGGCGAACTTGTTGTTTTGTTCGGGATCGAGTACTTCAAGCAACG
This sequence comes from Neisseria maigaei, assembly GCF_958267405.1. Classification (NCBI taxonomy): domain Bacteria; kingdom Pseudomonadati; phylum Pseudomonadota; class Betaproteobacteria; order Neisseriales; family Neisseriaceae; genus Neisseria; species Neisseria maigaei. The sequence continues at coordinate 71,293 of NZ_CATQFT010000003.1, forward strand.
CGCTGGCGGGATCGCCCCGGAAGTCGCTGCCTAATTTGTCGATTTCGTCGAGCAGGAACAACGGGTTTTTTACGCCGGCTTTTGCCATATTCTGCAAAATCTTACCGGGCATAGAGCCGATATAGGTGCGGCGGTGTCCTCGGATTTCGCTTTCGTCGCGCACGCCGCCCAAGGCCATACGGACATATTTTCGCCCCGTTGCTTTGGCGATGGATTCGCCCAAAGAGGTTTTGCCCACGCCCGGAGGGCCGACCAGGCACAGAATCGGACCTTTGAGTTTGTCCATGCGTTTTTGGACGGCGAGGTATTCCAAAATCCGTTCTTTGACTTTTTCCAAGCCGTAGTGGTCGGCATCCAGCACCAGTCCGGCTTTGGCGATGTCTTTGCTGACGCGGGATTTTTTCTTCCACGGCAGTTCGAGCAGGGTGTCGATATAGTTGAGTACGACGGTGGATTCGGCAGACATCGGCGGCATCATTTTGAGTTTTTTCAGTTCGGACAGGCATTTTTCTTCCGCTTCTTTGGTCATACCCGCCTTTTTGATGCCTGCCTCCAAGGCATCCAGTTCGCCGTTTTCGTCTTCTTCGCCCAATTCTTTGTGTATCGCTTTAATTTGTTCGTTCAGATAATATTCGCGCTGGGATTTTTCCATTTGGCGTTTGACGCGTCCGCGTATGCGTTTTTCGGCCTGCATAATGTCGAGTTCGGATTCCAACTGTACCAGCAGAAATTCCATCCGTTTGCCGATTTCGGGAATTTCCAAAATCTGTTGGCGTTGCGCCAGTTTCAACTGCAGATGCGCCGCGACCGTATCGGTTAACCGGCTGTTGTCGGCAATGCCGTTGATGCTGCCGATAATTTCGGCAGGGATTTTTTTATTGAGTTTGGCGTATTGTTCAAACTGCGCCAACAGGGTGCGGCGCACGGCTTCGAGATCGGTATTGCCGCCCGTGTCTTCTTCCACGACCGCCTCTATATGGGAAACGAACAGCCCGCCCGTGTCTTCAATGGTCAGAACACGTCCGCGATACAGCCCTTCGACCAGCACTTTTACCGTGCCGTCGGGCAGTTTCAACACTTGCAGGACTTGTGCGACCGTACCGGTCTGATACAGGTCGGCGGCAACCGGTTCTTCTACCGCCGCATCGGTTTGCGCCAATAGGAAAACCGGTTCCTCGCGGGTAATGGCTTTTTCCAGTGCGGCGATGGATTTCGGCCTACCGACAAACAGCGGCAGAACCATATGCGGGTAAACGACGACATCCCGCAAAGGAAGGGTTGCCAAGGCGGCATATTCCTCAAAATGCTTTTCTTTTTGTGTCATAGGTACTCTCTTGTGTCTGACAGATTGCCGATTTTCGCGTACATTGGGGTTGAAGGTATTATTTCAAGCATACGCGGTTTATTTATGGAGTTTGATGCGATGCCGTCTGAAACATTCCGGCTTCAGACGGCATGGGCTTGGAAAGACAAGGCGGGAATAAAAAACTGTTCTGTGTTGCCGCTCCTTGCTGTACCATCCGTATGGTTTACGGTTCTGCCGCCCTATTTTCAAAACATGACGCAGGTATCCCATGTCTTCTTTTATTTTTCCCGATAACGGGTTCGAATGGCGCAACGAAAGTCTGCAAAAACCGCCCAAAGGTTGGCATTATGTCCGCGAAAGCGGTGCAGACGGCATTTTGAAGGCTGCCTATCAAAATATTGCAACTGTCTGGCAGGGCGATTTCCACAATGCCAAACAGGTGCTTTCTGCAATGAAGAAGAAGGTCCGCAAACCTGCCGCCGTCCGTTCCGATGCGGATATCGCCGCCCTCTTCCATGCCCACCGTATGAAGCAGGCGCAACAGAGCCGTATTCTGAATATGCTTGCCGTTGAAATACGCCTCGGTTTTGTGTTGGACAACAAACGCGCGCCCGATATACGCGCCGCCCTGCTCGAGGTATTGTGAATTCTGACGCTATTTGAGACTGAACTACGCTATTTGCGACTTTATAACGCTAAGTTCGACTGGGCAAATATGGATCAACAACCAGTTATTGAAATTGCCGAATTCCCACATGATAATAAATTGTGGTGAATTGATGGGTTAGGGAAGATTTTTTCCCAATTGAAAAATAACAATAACCTGTTTATTGAAGTCTATTTACGCCCAGTTAACTTTCACGATAATTCTGTATATAACTTTGCTAAATTTGATAGTTCTGGTAGAGAAATTCCAGAATATAATCAATTGAAAAAGATTCCTGTTAATATAGGCTTGCTTCCTATTTTAAGAGTGGGATCTCTTTGGATAAAAGGAAAACTTCAAAACAATAATGCAGTTACAGATATAGCCACTCTTAAAAATATTGAAATAAATGCAAATACAGTAGAAATAATTAATAGCAATTACAAAATAAAATATTTAGATTCAAGCGGAAGAGAACAAGAGTGCAAACTATTGTTGCAGAAAAATTTTGCAACGGATGCAAAAGTACCTTTTTCTTGCTTCAAAATTCAAAATGAAAATTACAAAAATGGAATAATTATTCCAGTAATAGAAATTATCCGTTTTTACTATGCCTGTTCAACTAGACTAGCTCATTTAACATTTTCTAATCCAGACGAAATTACAAAAATCTCATATGCGATAGATAATGAAACAGACAAGGTAGTCATCAAATTACCACAGCAATATACAGATCAAGAAGCCTTTATTTTAGCAAGAATATTGACTTCAAATATTGCTTTATCTGGACTCTTTCAGATTAAAAATTCCCTAATAAAAATAGGAGTTAACGAACAACCAACTACATTATTATCTACCAATTTCCCATTTATCAATCCAACCAATTTAATGGTTCGCGGTATTAAAATTGTTGATAGATTCTTAGTTACGGAGATTTGTTCTTGTTCGTCTCCTTTTCCCGATATTTCTGTTGATAGGAATAATGACAATCGAAAGGGAGATAAAAAAACAGATATACCTGATGATAAAAAGAAAGAATATCGAAGAGGGGGACAAACTCCCAGTCCCAAGGGAAATTCCACTATTCAAAATCAATATGAATCAGTCAATTGCGTATCAACATTACAATTTAACTTAAACATAAATTGCTTTTCAGATTTGATCGGTAAAAAGATTGAAAAACCCCAAAAGCCCTTTAATGAATACAAAGCACAGAAACTTGCCATAAATGAAAAAATTAATGTAACCGGCTTAGGAGTGGATTTAGGTACATGGAGCCAAACTACAATTATGCCTGCGTCCATTAGCACTTTTAATACCCAATCTAAAAAACAAAATAGGGATGCCTTAGCTGCGACTTTTGACAATTCCGTACGTGCTATTGAACATTTGAATGAAGAATATTCAGATATTCAGGCTGCTATCCATCTATTTAATAACGAGAACTGTGATTTTGTTCCTTTTATTGCCCCAAGAAATAAAGCTCAATGGTCTTATTTGGATTCCAAAAGTAAGACAAGACGTAAAGTCTTATTTGGTAAAATTGAATATTGCGGAAAAACATTTTGGCTAATTGAAATTCAAGCGCGAGATAATGAACATTTTGTTACCGCTATTCTTCATTTAGATACGAATAATGAAATAGATTATTTTGCTAATTTATTACATGAATTGGCGAAGAATAAAGGTATTTGGGGTAAACTTGTAGGCATACAAAATATGAAGACTTTTAAGCATACGCATACAGATATTAAAAGTTATGCAGAGAAGATTTATACTAAGATTATTAACTTTAACAAGTAAGGATTTCCAATAATAGATAGTAAAATTCAAGACCAATGAACCAAAAGGCGCACATTTGATAGCAACAGATTCTTGGAAACAAGATTTCTTAAATGCGATTACCACACAATACGGTAAAAATAGGATTTTGCAAAAAGATACACCGCATTATCGTTTGATTGGCTTGCCGTTTTTTGCTGATAAAGAGAAAAATCCTAAACAATATGATAAGTTTGACCAGTTATTTCCATTGAGTTGATTTACCTGACAATTAGCATAATTTCAGGCTGCCTGAACAAGTAACAGGCAGCCTAAAAATCATAATTTGAAAAACAATCGCAATGGTTCATCAATCAATGCTTGAAAACCCATTTTTTCGTAAAACAATTTAGCTGATTTATCTTTTGCTTCTACCATCACAGCAAACGCAGCAATATCAGAACGGCTCACGCGCTGAATTGCATCAACCAACAATACTCGCCCTAATCCTTGTCCTGTAAATCGTTCATCAACTGCTAATCGTCCCAACAATACACACGGAATAAGCGGATATTTCGGCAATTTTTTGGCTTCGCTTTCAGGCAACAAGTCAATACAAATACCTGTCGCTGCCAACGTGTAAAAGCCAACCATCTCGCCTTGTTCATTTTCCGCCACAAAACACGAACTCAATTTACGTTTTACATCTTGGCTAACGGTTTTCTGAAAGTAGTGATTAAGCGGTTCTGACGTGCAATGAAAAGTTTTGCGATTGATGGATTTATCAAATGCTTTAATTTTAATCATGACTGAACCATTTTTTCGTGCAGTTTCATTGCTTCTTGCATGGCTACGGTAGGTTGGTTAGACGATCGCATTATTTCTACAAAACGCTGTTGGTCTGCCATAGATAATTTAACCATTTGATTTTCTCCAATGGTTTGTTTGGCTGCTTCTGATAGTGCTTTAATCATAAAATCGGTTAGTGTTCTTCCCTCCAAATTAGCAGCTTGTTTAATCATTTGCTGAATTTCAATAGGAATACGCGCTTCAATTCGGGCATAAGTCGTGGACATTTTCCTTATCCTTTTACTGATTAAGAAAATTCTATTTTACGGCAAATTGCCACATTTTGTGAAATGTTTTATTGTGAATTTGAAGACATATACAACTCTTTATGCACATTCCGATTCATTTGCAACACCATTTCCCGAAAGCTATCAGGACAATCCCGAAAATCTTTCAGTAAATGGTTGTAGCGAACTGCTTTATCCTGCCATGCCTGAATTAGGTTGTTGGAATAATCTTGCAGCAACCATAAGCAAGCGTGAATGGTGCTGTGTCGCTCGGCTAGGCTACGGCTTTCCCAAATTAGGCGTTTGCTGCGGTCTAGGTTGAGTGGTTGCTGTTGAATTTGGTCGCATAAATAGGCGTATAGATTGGGCGTAAGTCGTTGTGATGTGGCAATTACAACGAAATGGTGCAAAATTTTCAGCCAATCTATTTCAGGCTGCCTGAAATGATAATGTGGGTCGGCAATTTGGTTTAACCACGTTTGCCATTGTTGTCCTATTTTATCGTTAGTAAATACAACGCTTTCACTTGGGCTTTGGATTAAATCGTATTGGCAATGCCAACAGTATTTTAATGCTGTGAAATGGTGCAAATTCGGTCTGCCTAATTCTTGGCGATGAAAGGCAATGTATGCACCGCATTCAGGGCAGCAGTCGTGTAACATGGTTAGATGTTTGGGGCAAAAGGTGTGCAAAGCTACGCGCCATGATTTGCGAAAATACGATTCTTGGTTTTCTGCAAGGCATTTGTGGCAATAGGTAATGGCGTTGTTGTCGCGTTTGCGATGATTGGCTTTCAGGCTGCTTATCCATGCTAATTGGCTGGAAATTCTATTGTATTCAAATAATTTACCTTTTAGGCCGTCTAGCGTTGTTTCATGAATTTGAACAATCGGGCAGCCTGTTTTTTCGGCTAGCGCGTGGATTAACCAATCGGGTGCGTGTCGGTCTATATCTCTATTCCAAATTTCGTAATCAGGAAACAGCAAATGGTAAAAAGTTTGCACTTTCAAACCATTGGCATGAGCTAACCGAATCAACCACGATGTAAGCAATTCATCGGGATAAGGATTGGGGCGTGCTGGCAAAATCATAGCAATTTATCTAGTTGGCGTTTGCGTTGGCTAGGCGAAATCCAGTTAATTGACTGCAAAATTGGTTCGTTAATGCACTCTGTTTTTTGTTGAATGGCGGTTACGGCTGCCTGTGTGAGTAGGCGCGATAATTCGCCAATATAGCCCTCGCTCATGCTGTAAAGTCGTGTAGCTAACGATATTTCATGCAAATTAGACGGCTGTTTGAGTGGCAGCATTCGTTCAGAGCTCATCAACAAACGTAGGAAATTTTTGTCCATTTACCAACGTGGCAAAACGGCTGGCTCAAAACGATTGGCTAATTGGCTATCGGTTTGAATGGCGCGGTATGCGTCTTTTATGCCTACACCGACAATCGGAATTTGCAATTCATTTCCCATGTATTTCATCAATAATCAGCATTTTCGTATTGATATATTTGAGTAAATGCAGCACTTGCGCTAATTTTTTATCGGTTCTGTCGTGGGCTTTGTAGGGCGCAAACAGCAAATCCAAAATAGCATTGTAAAAACGGCTTTCATCAGGCGTTGGCGGTGCTTGGATTAGCATAACTGGCGCAATAATGCCGTTGCCGTTTGGGTTATCGTGTGCAGGGTGTTGGCGCAGAAAATGGGAAATCAACATCGTTTTGCCATTGTTTGTATCGCCAACCAGTAGCATATTAGGCATACGGTTCTGTTTGGGGAAAACAAGCAAATCTTCCAATTTCGTCAAAATGAGTTAATACCCTTTATCAATAACCCAAACTCAATTAGCTTTCTTATAATTTAGTCTCAAATAACAATATTATTTTCAGATCTTAATGCAAAATTTTTGTTCTCAGTCGCAAATAACATTATTAAAAGTATAAAATTTTGCATATTTTAGTCGCAAACAACGTTGGAATTCACAGGTATACGGAGAGGCGGACGGCAAACCGTTTTTCCTGCCGCTCAATCTGCTGCTGGGGTTTATGGGTGCGCACGAGTGGCATAAGAAAGGGGTTGCCGTTCCGCAGCTGGGCGGCAGTATACACGTTCCTTTCGGCGTATTTTCGCCGTTGCGCGGCGAATACCTCGACCTGCTTGCCCATGCGCCGTCAACGGGTTTTCAGACGGCATTCGATATCGGGACGGGCTCGGGCGTGCTTGCCGCCATTTTGGCGAAACAGGGCATTCCTTCCGTCATCGGCACGGATACCAATCCGAGGGCGGTTGCCTGCGCCCGTGCCAATATTGCCCGTTTGGGTTTTGAAAAACAGGTTGAAATCCGCGAAACCGATCTGTTTCCCGAAGGGTTTGCCGATTTAATCGTCTGCAATCCGCCCTGGCTTCCCGCCAAGCCTGACTTCCGCCGTCGAATCCGCGTTATACGACCCTGAATCTGCGATGCTGGCTGCGTTTTTGCGTGATGCGCCGAAACATCTGAACCCCGACGGAGAAATCCGCCTGATTATTTCCGACCTTGCCGAACATCTTCACCTGCGCCCGTCCGATTTTCTGGATAAGGCATTTGCTCAGGCAGGTTTGCGCGTTGAGGATGTTTTGAAAACCAAACCGGTCCACAAAAAAGCTGCCGCCCCGGACGATCCACTTGCCTTTGCCCGAAATAGGGAAACTACTTTCCTGTACCGTTTGAAAAAGGCATAACAAAACGGCTGCCCGTCAAAGCAGCCGTTTTTCATGCGGATTTGTACGATGCCGTCAGAAAATGTATTCCAACTGGCCGCGCACTACATCGACATTTTGTCTGACGTTGCCCGCCGTCGGCGTAACCTGTTTGCCGTTCAGGTAGAAGCCCTTAATCCGCCAGTTTTTCCAAGGGATATAGGTCAGACCGACCTGTACGCCCTGAACGTTTTTGCTGTAATCCTCAGCCGAAGACACGCCGGACAGCGGACCGACTTTGCGGTAGTTGGCGAATACGTCGTAAGACTGCGGTTTTTTGGTGTCGGCAAGTTTGTAGCGCAATTCGGTAAACACGCCGTAATTGGCGATTTTTCCGCCAGCATCGTGATAGGCTTTCAGATTGGATTTGCCGGCTGCCGCCATCCAGCGGATATTGTCGTTCAGCTTCACGTCCGTACCGATTTCGCCCAATACGGCATCATGTTCCGCGTTTCCGTGTTTGACTTTGTCCATATAGCTGACGGTTGCGCCGACATTGATGCGTTCGCTGACGGGCAAAGTTGCCTGGGCGGAGGCGAAATGCCTGCGGTGTCCGCCTATGCCCCATACGTTGTCGTTAAGATTGCCGGTTCTGCGTCCGAGTGTAATTTTCGCCGGCAGCGAGGTGTTGTTGAAAAACAGTTCGGCACCGGTAACTTCCGTATCCCAAACCCTGCCGTAAGAGGAGAATGCACCAAATTTGCCGATACGCGCCTTCAGATTGGGCGTAAGGCTGCCTTCTGCATAGAGTTTGTTCATCGGCACATCGTGTTTGCCGTTGAATTTGCCTGTTTCCAGATTGATGTTCGGCTCGATTTGGACGACCGCCTTCCAATCTTTATAGAGTTTGGCACGCAGCCACAATTCGGTATTGAAGCTGGTGTTAGTGTTTTCGCCGGTCGGATAGGAGCCGCTGTTGCTTGCCGCCGTATCTTTGCTGTCAACGCGCACGCGGAAACCGCCGTTGAGTGTCAGCCTGTCGCCGAACAGACTGATTTTGTCGTCGTCTTTACTGATGATGCTGCCCGAGTTGACGTAATCGCCTGTGGTCGAAAGGGCTGCCGCATCGCGACCGCCGTCGATACCCGATGCCGACACGGGAAGGGAAACTAGCATTGCCATGCCGGTCAGAAGCATGGGTTTCAATAAGTCCATACTGTCTCCGATAAAAGAGGAAAAACGTCGGTAATTGTTGTATTTTGTGCAGACCTATCGTATGGAATGCCATCCGTCGGGTCAAGAAAATATTGACGGTTTTTAACGTTTTTTATCGGGGTTTGATGTGTGTCAATCTTGGGAAAACACACGTTTGAGCATATTGCCCAATGCCGTCTGACGGACTTTGACAGTAGCTGCCGCCTGACGGAAGGTTTCTTCTCCGCCGAAGAACACGAATTTTTCCTTTGCCCTGGTAATGGCGGTGTAAAGCAGCTCCCTGCTCAAGCCGGAAAGCGCATCGTCCTCCTCGTTCGAAGGTGCGGCAGAGGGCGGCAGCAGCCAGACTTCCCGATACTCCGAACCTTGGCTTTTGTGGACGGTCATGGCGAATGCGGGTTCAAAATCCGGAAGGCAGCTGACTGCAACCTTTTTAAATCCGTCCGCATCGGCAAAATAGGCGGCAAGGCTGCCCTGCCGTCCGACATCTTCCATAATCAGTCCGATGTCGCCGTTGAACAGTTCAAGCGCGTAGTCGTTCTGCCTGATCATAATCGGCTCTCCGGCAAAATATGCCGGATGTTCCGGTATGTTCATTTTGCGGCGTACATGGCTGCAATAGGCTTCGTTGAAGTCTTCCGCATCCTGCCGCCAAGCTGCCAAAACCACGATATCCGAGATGCCCGCGTATGCGGCTTCGATATTGCCGTCTTTTACCGCCTGCCAATAGGCTTTGTGCGCCCGGTACAACCTTTCGACTCGAGCGTTCGGACGGCATTCCGAATGTTCCAGTTCGTCCGGAAACCGGTCAAACAATGCCCACGCCCCCTCATCGCCCGATACGGCGGCACGGGCAAGGCAGCCGATGCCGCTGTCGCCGCCGAAGCGGTGGCTGAACGACAGATGGGCGGTGTTTTGTGCCAACACGGGCGGATTTGCGCTGACGCTGAAACCGTGTTCTGGAAGGAAGCCGGCCAGCCTTTGATGCGTTTCTCCGTCCAAAACGGTTTTTTGCGACAAGACGGACAGCACGGCCCCGATTCCGACGGACGGAAGCTGGTTTTCATCTCCCAGCAGAATCACGCGCGCGCCGGTTTTGACCGCTTTTAAAAGTTGCAGCATCAATGCCGTATCTAGCATAGAGGCTTCATCGACAATCAGTACGTCGAACGGCAGCGGACGGATATGGTCGAACGCCGACTGCATTTTGGGCGGATACAGCTTCAGCAGGCGGTGGACGGTTTGCCCTTCCAGTTTGAGCAAATGGCGGCGGACGGCCTCCGGCGCGTCAAAACCGTTGATTGCACGGTGCAGCGCGCGCGCCATATGTGCCGCTGCTTTGCCTGTCGGTGCGGCAAGCGCGATGTTGGGAAGATTTTCGTCTTCGCCGCAAATCAGTGCCAGCAGTTTGGCAACCGTTGTCGTTTTGCCCGTTCCCGGCCCTCCGGTAATCACCATAAACGGCTGCAACAGTGCCAAGGCGGCGGCATCGCGCTGTCCTTCGCTTCCCGCGCCTTGAAACCATTTTGCGAGGTTTTGCCGCGCGCCTGCCGCGTCAGGGGCGGACGTGCCGGCTGCCGCCAAGCGTTTTATCTCGACCGCCAAATCGTATTCCAACTGCCACATCCTGCCCAAAAACAGCCTTCTGCCTTCTAAAATCAAAGGCGCGGCGGATGTTCCGACCACGGGCGCGAGTGCTGATAGCGCGTCAGCCTCGCCACCGCTCAAACGGATAAACGAATGACCGTTTTGCAATGCCTGAAACAGGCGTTCGGTGCAGTTGGCAAGCACTTCGCTGCCTGAACCCGCATAGTGTTCCAAAAAACGGATTGCTGCCCTTGCTGCCGCTTGGGCAAATTCATCTGTCTGCCGTTCCATCGTATTCCTTGTCGAAATGCCGTCTGAAGGCGCGGGGCTTCAGACGGCGCGGTGTTGTTTCTGCTGTTTAGGCGTTTGCGCCCTGTTTGGGGTGCAGGCTGCCGTCTTTCATCTCCATAACGCGCCCGAAGCGGCCGGCAAGTTCGTCGTCGTGGGTTACGACCACCAGCCCTGTCCCCAATTCCGTTTTCAGTTCCAGCATCATATCCAAAACATTCCTTGCGTTTGCCCGGTCGAGATTGCCGGTCGGCTCGTCGGCAAGCAGGCATTTTGGTTGCGTAACCAAGGCGCGCGCAATGGCGGCACGCTGCCGCTCACCGCCGGACAGTTCGCCTGCGCGGTGCGCCGAACGGTGCTTCAGTCCGACCTTTTCCAGCATCGCCATTGCCGCCTCCGCAGCTTCTTCACGGTTTTTTTTGCCAATCAGCAAAGGCATCATCACGTTTTCCAGCGCGGAAAACTCCGGCAGAAGATGGTGGAACTGGTACACAAAACCGAGATGGCGGTTGCGCAAATCGCCCAAACGCCGCTGGTTTAAGGCACGCAAATCCTCACCCATCAGCAGCACCCTGCCTTCAGACGGCATATCCAGCCCACCCAAAATATGCAGCAGTGTCGATTTTCCGCTGCCCGAAGAGCCGATGATGCCGGTGCTTTCCCCCGCGCGGATTTCCAAATCCAAGCCGTGCAGCACCCGAACGTCCAAACCGCCGTCCCGATAGCGTTTGCCCACGCCTTCGCATTTCAAAATCAACTCACTCATAACGCAAAGCCTCCGCCGGTTGGGTTTTTGACGCGCGCCAGCTCGGGTAGAGCGTCGCCACGAAAGACAGTCCCAAGGAAATGCAGGCAATCAGGGCAACGTCGCCCATATCAACATCGCTGGGCAGGTAGTCGATAAAATAAACCTGCGAATTGATGAGGTGGACACCGAGCAGGTTTTCAAAAAACGCCACGACCCTGCCGACGTTCCAACCCAAAAGCACGCCGCAGACCACACCCGCCAGCGTGCCGAAAAAGCCTGAAAACGCGCCCTGCACCATAAAAATCTTCATCACGCCGGCAGGGGAAAGACCCAAAGTCCGCAAAATCGCAATGTCCGCCTGCTTTTCCGTAACCGCCATCACTAACGAAGAGACAAGGTTGAACGCCGCCACGGCGATAATCAGCGTCAGGATGATGAACATCATCCGTTTTTCCAACTCGACCGCCTCAAAATAGCTTCGGTTGCTGAACGTCCAATCGCGCACCCAAACCGTATCCCTTTGCGCCTCCGGAATCAGTGTTGCCGTCAAGGCGGGGGCGTTTTGCGGATCGGCGAGTTTCAGCCGCAGCCCCGCAACTTCCTTATCCAAGCGGTACAGTACGCGCGCGTCTTGGATATGCGTCATCGCCAATGAGTTGTCCACTTCGTAAACGCCCGTCTTAACCAGACCGACCACGGTAAACTGTTTCAGGCGCGGTACGACTCCGGCGGGGGTAACGTTACCCTCCGGCGTGATGACGGTAACTTTATTGCCGACTTCCGCACCCAAAGCCTCCGCCAAACCGACACCGAGGATAATGTCAAACTCGCCCGGAATCAGGTCTTCAAACTTGCCTGCCGGCATTTTGTCGCCGTATTCCACCACTTTGCGTTCTTCAGACGGCAAAATGCCGCGCATCTGCACGCCCCTGATTTCGCCCGCGTTTGCCAGCAATGCCTGATTGGAAACATAGGGCGCGGCAGCCAAAATGCCTTTGCGGTTTTCGGTAAACCGAAGCAGGTTGCGCCAATCCGTATCCGTATTGTCGATATAGCCGATTTCGGCGTGCGGTGCGACATTCAGGAGCTGCCCACGTATTTCTTTCTGAAAGCCGTTCATAACCGACAAGACGACAATCAGCGCGGTTACGCCCAAGGCGATTCCGGCAATCGAAACCATCGTGATAAACGACATAAAGCCGTTGCGCTTTTTCGCCCTGAGATACCTCAAGCCTATCCAAGCCTCTAGAGAAAACATAACGCTACCTTAAAAATGTCTGCAAACGTGCCGCCCCGGACGGCGGTTTGGGGGCGGCGGCAAAAGTTTATTGTACCGTAAAACCCCGGCAGCGTCCGAACGGCAGGCTGTGCAAATAAAGACGAGGTATGTGGCAAATTCGGAAAAACAGGGCGGAAAACTTGCACAACGTGCCAAACTGCCCTATCCTTCTCTTGAAACAAAACCTTTTCTTTAAGGAAAACAATGAATATCAGGAAAATCTCCGCTTTGTGTGCTGTTGCCGTTTTTACTGTTTCGACAGCCTATGCCAAAGAAATCAAAATCGATGCCAACAACACGCCTTATTCCGAAGCCGACGCGCAAAAGCTGGCGGCAACGGCAGTTGGTATGGGCGTTAAGGAACCCGTCAGCCTGAACGGCAGCAGCGGCAGCATTACCGTTTCCGGCAGCAGCGCGACGCAGTGCGTGTTCAAAGTCGGCAACGGAGGCGCGTTGCAGATTCAAGGGCTCAACTGCAAGTAAACCGCCCGGAAAAATGCCGTCTGAAGGCTTCAGACGGCATTTTGCATTGGCGGCGTTACGCCCCGCCTTCTTTAATCAGGCGACGTTCGTACACCGCCTGCGCCAGCGTTCCCGCATCGACATATTCCAATTCGCCGCCCAAGGGAATACCCTGCGACAGCCTGCTGACTTTGTAAGGCAGGTTTTTAAAAAACTCGGACAGGACATACGCCGTCGCATTGCCTTCTGCGGTAAAAGCGGTTGCAATAATAATTTCTTCGATTTCTTCTTTTTTCAGCCGTTCGGCGAGCTTATCCAATGCGATGGCGGATACGTCCATTCCCAGTGCCGTATTGATTTGCCCCATCAGGACGAAATACAGCCCGTCGTGGCAATTTGCCGCTTCCATATTCGACACGTCGGCAGGCATATGCACCACCATCAGCCGCCGCCTGTCGCGTGTTTCATCGGCACAAATATCGCACAATCCGCCTTCGCAAAACGTGTTGCACCTCGCGCAATGGTGAACCTGCTTCAATGCCGTCTGCAAGGCATCCACCAGCTCTTCAGCCTCTTTGCGCTTGTGCTGCAACAGATGGTACGCCATCCGCTGTGCCGATTTCGGCCCGACGTTGGGCAATACTTTCAGCGCACCAATCAGCCTTTGGAAGGCATCTTGCTTTTTGGAATTCATCATACTCTGCCATATGGGAAAACGGTCGGAATATTCCGACCGTTATGTTGTCAACAAAAGTGTCAATTACTGACCGTCGCCGTTGTCGACCGATTGCGCTCCTTTGGTCTGTTTGATTTTGCCGTTGAAATAGCGGATCAGCAGATCGAAGGTATTGGCAGACTGCTGTTGCGCCAAAGCCTGTTTTGCAGAAGGAAGCCTGTTGGCGATATCATCCGGCGGGGTTACAGCCTGTACTTCGACAATCACGGGAGCCGGCAGGACGGTCAGTCTGACATAGGCGGGTTTGCCGTTTGCCGGTTTTGCTTTCAGCAGTTCCGCATAAGCCTCGGGCGGCATAGACTGCCTTGCCTGCTGCGCGCCCAAAACGGACACTTCCGACCATTTCACGTCAATTGCCTTGCCGCCGTTCAGTTGGGTAAGCACTTCTTTTGCCTTGTTTTCGGCAAGTTTGGCGGCTTCGGCGCGGATATAAGCCTGACGCACCGCATCTTTGGCTTCTTCAAACGGCAGGTTTTTTTCTTCGCGGACTTCTTTGGCGCGGACGACCCACGCGATTTCATTATTGATAGACAACACTTCGGAATTGTGTTTTTTCTTCAATACGTCGTCGCTGAATACGGCATTGATTACATTTTCAGGCAGTCCGGACATTTGCGCGTCCTGCCTGCTCAGCCAAGTTTCTTGGGTTTCGACTTTCAAACCGCTGTTTTTGGCGGCTTCGTCAAGCGAGGAAGGATGGTTGAACGCGTCATCGCCCAGTTTTTCTTTTGCCTTATTGAAGTCGGCAACCGCCTTTTTCATTTTCAATTCGTTCTCAACGGCGGCTTTTTCCTGCTCGAAAGAAGGTTTGGCTTCATTTGCCGGCAAACGCGCCACGCGCTCTTCATACGCATTTTTCACTTCTGTTTCGCTGACGGTCTGTTTGTCTGCAAAGTCTTTCAGATTCAATGCGACATATTCTAATTTGACTGCCTGCGGCAGCAGGTAGTCTTTTTTGTTTGCATTATAAAATTTCTGCAAATCGGCTTCAGACGCTTTGACTTGGGCGATAAATTCGTCGGGGTTAAAAGTATGCGAACGGATAGTACGGTTAACCTGGGTCAGTTTGACCAGTTGCTCCGCCTGGGCATCGCTGACCAAGACACCGTTTTGAACAAGGTTTACCAAATTCTGCAATGCGAATTGGTCACGGATTTCCTCGACGAACTGGTCTTCCGATATATGGCGTTGCGAAAGGTACTGGCTCAAAAGGGCATGGCTGAATTTGCCGCCTGCATCGTGAAAATTAGGATCGTCTACAATAATCTGTTTGATTTGTTCCTGGGAAACGGAAATACCCATCAGTTTTGCACCTTGTTTCAGATAGGCGCGTTGCAGCAGGGATTGGAATATGGCATCGCGTGACGGGCTGCCTCCGTCAGCCTGTTCATTTTGCATGGCGACATTAATCGAATGATCGCTGATTTTTTCGTCCCCAACTTGGACGATGTAATCGGAACCGGGGTGTGAAACCGTGCTGACGCCGAAGCCGACAAAAGTTAATGCAATCAGGCCTAATAAGACTTGGGCGGGTGTTCTGTATTTTTCGATGGAATGGAACATATTTTCAGATCGGAATATGGAATGGGGTTGGGAAATATAGATTCCGTATTGTAACGGTTTTTATACGCGTCTGCACGAAGGCTTAATTAACGTTTGAATATCTCTCGATAAGATTCATCGCTGAAACCGACATGAACCTTTCCGCCGTATTCCAGTACGGGACGTTTGATAAGGCTTGGCATTTCGGACATTATCCTGACCGCACTTTCCCTTGAAGACAGGGCTTCCTCCTGCATCAGTGCATCAAGTCTGCGCCATGTGGTCCCCCGTTTGTTGAGCAGTATCTCCAAAGGCACCTGCTCCAGCCACAGGCGGATTTCCGCTTCGGAAGGCGCCTGTTTTTTAAAATCCCGAAATTCAAATTCCATACCATATTTGGCAAGCCAGCTTTTAGCTTTTTTGACCGTATCGCAATTTGGGATGCCATGAAGGACTATCATTTGGAAACCTTTTGCCTGAAATAATAAAACCGATATTTTACTATAAGTGTCTGAAAATTTGCCCGTCTGTTTCAGACGGCAGTGCGCTTATGTTACAATCCGAAAATTTGAAAAATTAATCTCTTTCCAATATAAGGTTTTACCAGTAATGATTTCTACCAACGGCATTACCATGCAGTTCGGCGCAAAGCCGCTGTTTGAAAACGTATCCGTCAAATTCGGTGAAGGCAACCGCTACGGCTTGATCGGCGCGAACGGTTCGGGCAAATCCACCTTCATGAAAATCCTCGGCGGCGATTTGGAACAGACGGCCGGTGAAGTCGCAATTGAAAACGGCGTGCGTTTGGGTAAATTGCGCCAAGACCAGTTTGCCTACGAAGACATGCGCGTGCTGGACGTGGTGATGATGGGGCATACCGAAATGTGGGCGGCGATGACCGAGCGTGATGCGATTTACGCCAATCCCGAAGCCACCGAAGACGATTACATGAAAGCCGCCGAACTGGAAGCCAAGTTCGCCGAATACGACGGCTACACCGCCGAAGCGCGCGCTGCCGAATTGTTGAGCGGCGTGGGTATTTCTGAAGATTTGCACAATGCGACCATGGCGGAAGTCGCCCCGGGCTTCAAACTGCGCGTATTGCTGGCGCAAGCCCTGTTCTCCAAACCGGATGTATTGCTCTTGGACGAACCGACCAATAACTTGGACATTAATACCATCCGCTGGTTGGAAGGCGTGTTGAACCAATACGACTCCACGATGATTATCATCAGCCATGACCGCCACTTCTTGAACGAAGTCTGCACCCACATGGCGGATTTGGACTACAACACCATCACCATCTATCCGGGCAACTACGATGATTATATGCTCGCTTCCGCCCAATCGCGTGAGCGCGCCCTGAAAGACAACGCCAAAGCCAAAGAGAAACTGCAAGAGCTGCAAGAGTTCGTCGCCCGCTTCTCTGCCAATAAATCCAAAGCCCGTCAGGCAACCAGCCGTCTGAAACAGGCAGACAAAATCAAATCGGAGATGGTCGAAGTCAAACCTTCTACCCGCCAAAACCCGTATATCCGTTTTGAAGCCGACGAAAAAGCCAAGTTGCACCGTCAGGCGGTAGAAGTGGAAAAACTGGCGAAACGCTTTGAAACCCAGTTGTTCAAAAACCTGAACTTCATCCTTGAAGCAGGCCAACGCCTCGCCATCATCGGCCCGAACGGCGCGGGCAAATCCACCCTGCTGAAACTCTTGGCAGGCGCGTACAACCCCAAATATTCAGACGGCCTGTTGCCGGACGAAGGCAGCATCAAATGGGCGGAAAAAGCCAGTGTCGGCTACTATCCGCAAGATCATGAAAACGACTTCGACGTCGATATGGACCTGAGTGAATGGATGCGCCAATGGGGTCAGGAAGGCGACGACGAACAAGTCATCCGCGGTACTTTGGGGCGTTTGCTCTTCGGCAGCAACGACGTGGTAAAAAAAGTGAAGGTTCTCTCCGGTGGTGAAAAAGGCCGTATGCTTTACGGCAAACTGCTGCTGCTGAAACCCAATGTTTTGGTGATGGACGAACCGACCAACCATATGGACATGGAAAGCATCGAATCGCTGAACATGGCACTGGAAAAATACAACGGCACGCTGATTTTCGTCTCCCATGACCGTCAGTTCGTTTCCTCCCTGGCAACCCAAATCATCGAATTGGACGGCAAAGGCGGCTACGAACATTACTTGGGCGATTACGAAAGCTATCTCGAGAAAAAAGGCATAGCATAACCGCCTGTTGAAACAATGCCGTCTGAAGCCTCTTCAGACGGCATTATTGATAACTTTAAAATAGGAAGCATATGCAGACTTACCTCGTCGGCGGTGCCGTCCGCGATTATCTTTTGGGCTTGCCTGTCAAAGACCGCGATTGGGTGGTCGTCGGCGCAGACGCGCAAACCATGCTGGCGCAAGGCTTCCAGCCGGTTGGCAAAGATTTTCCCGTATTCCTCCATCCCGAAACGCACGAAGAATACGCCCTCGCCCGCACTGAACGCAAAACCGCCAAAGGTTACGCCGGTTTCAGTTTCCACGCCGACAAAGACGTTACGCTGGAGCAGGATCTGATGCGCCGCGACCTGACCATCAACGCGATGGCGCAAGATGCAGACGGCAAGATTATCGACCCTTTCGGCGGACAACGGGATTTGGCGGCAGGCATTTTGCGCCACGTCTCCCCCGCCTTTGACGAAGACCCCGTCCGCATCCTGCGCACTGCCCGCTTTGCCGCGCGCTACGGATTTGAAATCGCCGAAGAAACCATGAAGCTGATGCGGAAAATGGTGGAAAACGGCGAAGTGAACGCTTTAGTCGCCGAACGCGTCTGGCAGGAATTGGCAAAAGGCTTGATGGAGAAAAATCCCAGTAGGATGATTGAAGTGTTGCGCGAATGCGGTGCGCTCAAAGTCTTGCTACCCGAAGTCGACGCCCTCTTCGGCGTGCCGCAACGTGCAGACTACCATCCCGAAATCGACAGCGGCATCCATACCCTGATGACGCTGCAACGCGCCGCCGATATGGGTTTGAGCCTGCCCGAACGTTATGCCGCCCTGCTGCACGACTTGGGCAAAGCCAAAACGCCGCCCGACATCCTGCCGCGCCACCACGGACACGACATCAACGGCGTAGAACCCGTGCGCAAAGTCAATCAGCGGCTGCGCGCGCCGAAACATTGCGCCGAGCTTGCCGAATTGGTTTGCCGTTGGCACATTATTTTCCACCAAGTCGGACAGCTTAAAAGCCAAACCATTCTGAACGTATTGAAAAAAACCGATGCCTTCCGCCGTCCCGAGCGTTTTCAGACGGCATTGAACGTCTGCATTGCCGACACGCAAGGCCGTCTGAACCGCGAACACACGCCCTACCCGCAACGCGCGCACTGGCTCGCCCTGCTCGAAGCCGCCAATCAGGCGGATTCGGGCAAAATCGCCGCCGAATGCCGCGCGCAGGGAAAAGCGCACCTTATCGCCGAAGAAATCGATCGGGCGCGACTGACAGAAATTACCCCATTACAAAAAGCATTTCGGACGGAGCAAGAAAAGACGGAAAAACATTAAAACGCCCAATGCAGCCACTTTTAAAGTTTTAAGGACGATACCCAATCCAAGCTTTAAAACAGCCGCCGCCATATCCGCTATAATTCACTCTTCAGCCATTCCGTTCCCAACATAAAATCATGACCCTACAAACCGATTTATTGCCTAAAATCAACAACGAAGATTACCAACGCCTCATCCTCAAACATAGTGCGGAATTTAGCGGTGGCGAAATCCGCCTATTGAACGAAATCCTCGAAAAATTCAATTTTGACGTTGTTCAGGCGCAGGCATTGGCGCAGGCGGTGATGCAGCAAATCCGCTTCGACCCCAACGCCTACCACATCGACAGCGACGACGAAGACACCACAGGCATCTGCCCACACTGCATCAACCCGCCTATGCCGCCCCTGCGCGACTATCTTGTTTGGCGCGAAACGCGCGGATAAAACGCTTTTGACCGTTATCTTTCCAATGCCGTCTGAAACGCCGCCGACCGTTCGGACGGCATACCCGACAAAGGGAACATTATGCTGCAAACCGACAACCTGACCGCCGCGCAACCGCAACGCATCGTTGCCGCCCAAACCGCCTCCGCACAGGAAGAACTGCTCGAACGCGCCCTCCGCCCCAAAACGCTGGACGACTACATCGGGCAGCATAAAGCCAAAGAGCAGCTCGCCATTTTCATCCAAGCCGCCAAAAAACGCGGCGAAGCACTCGACCATGTTTTGCTTTTCGGTCCGCCCGGACTGGGCAAAACCACACTGGCGCACATCATCGCCAAAGAACTGGGCGTAAATTTGCGCCAAACCAGCGGCCCTGTCCTCGAACGCGCAGGCGACCTTGCCGCCCTTCTGACCAACCTCGAGCCGCACGACGTATTGTTCATCGACGAAATCCACCGCCTCAGCCCTGTTGTCGAAGAAATCCTCTACCCCGCGCTCGAAGACTACCAGCTCGACATCATGATAGGCGAAGGTCCTGCCGCACGTTCCGTCAAAATCGACCTTCCGCCCTTCACGCTTGTCGGTGCGACCACCCGCGCCGGTATGCTGACCAATCCGTTGCGCGACCGCTTCGGCATCGTCTCCCGCCTCGAGTTTTACGAAAAGCGCGACCTTGCCACCATCGTCAGCCGTTCGGCACAACTGTTGCAGCTCGATATGTCCGAAGAAGGCGCGGAAGAAATCGCCAAACGCAGCCGGGGCACGCCGCGCATCGCCAACCGCCTGTTACGCCGCGTGCGCGATTTCGCCGATGTGAAAAACAACGGCACGATCGATGCCGCCGTCGCCGATGCCGCTTTAAGCATGCTGGACGTGGACGCGCAGGGGCTGGACGTGATGGACAGGAAATTCCTCGAAGCCGTTTTGCACAAATTCGGCGGCGGTCCCGTCGGTTTGGACAACGTTGCCGCCGCCATCGGCGAATCTACGGACACCATCGAAGACGTTATCGAACCCTACCTCATCCAACAAGGCTTTTTGCAACGCACCCCGCGCGGCAGGATGGCGACCGAACGCGCCTACCTGCATTTCGGGCTGCCCGTCGAAAAATAAACCATGCCGTCTGAAACCGAACCGCCGACCAAAGTCGGATATCATCCCCTTTGTCTGCAACAGCTTCAGACGGCATGTATTTTTTATCAGGTTTTGTACCCTATCCGTTGCAGAATGCAGGATTCGCAAAATTCCGTACTGCTCGGACTTGATACTGACAACTGCAGTACCGACTGATGCGCCGATGGTAACGCCTGAAGAAAAACCGTTTGCCATATACTGATATACATCCATTGAAATAAGGTTGTTTGCATGTTTATCGTCGGTATGCTCATGGGAGCCACATTCGGCGTATAAGCATTGGTATCCACCAAAGCGACCTTGACCGTATCATCCGCCCAGTTCAACTGCCCCTCCAAGAACATCTGGCGGGAAGTATCGTAAAGTGTATTAGCCATACCGTACCTTTCCGTTAAAAAACCCATTAAACCAACCGTATCGGCGGCATTCAACCGCCTAAAAAAAGCCCGAACCATTTTCAGGTTCAGGACTTCCTCAATGCCCGAAGGCAAAACCGCCGTCGGTACGCGCATCCGAGTGCTTGTCCGGCAGATAAATGCCGTCTTTCGCCCCCGCAACGCGCCGTTGCCGGTTCCTCACGCCCGCCATAATGTTTTCCGACTTAATGGCACGCTTCGAATGCTTCCTGTTCCACTGCGCCACCACGCCGCGCAACTCGTGCAAAGCCGCCGCGTGCCGTGCCGCACCGCCCAATCCGCCCTTGACGGACTCCTTAGCTGCCAAAGCCGCAAATTCAGGCATTCCCTTAGCCGCCGCAACGCCCATTTTCTTCAATACAGCCTTCTCGGCGGCTTTCCTGCCCATATTCAAAATACCGCCGCCAAGCCTCATCGTCGCCTTGTCCACCGCGCCGACACCTTCGCCCTTATGCCAAGCCACGCCAAGCTCCCTGCGAGTCTGAGACTTATGCCCCTCATGAATCTTCCGATAATCCATATCCTCAGCCTTCAGTTGGCTGAGTTCCTCTGTATCGCGCGTAAAAGCATTCCACGCCATACGCACCGAACATGCAGAATTTTTAAACCCGCGCGTCAACGCCCAATCATCGGAAGCCTCTCGCGCATCTTTTTCAGTAAAGTCGCGATACTTCTTCAACCCTCCAGCAAGCTGCCCGTGTTCCAACGGATCGTATCTAACCAAATCATTCATTGCCCAACCCTCTTCTCACCTTTTCCATTCACATATAAGTTACACAAAAAACACACCGACAAACCATTTCCAAAAGCAAATAAAAAGCCGTCTGAAGAAAATTTGTTTACAGACGGCATTGTTCCGATGTTATTCAAACAAAACCAATTTAAAGATTCCCCAAATATTCCAACAAAACCAACCAATGCGTGTGCGGCATATCGCAATGCGCTTTCAAACCCATTGCCACCTCCCGCTTTTGTTCCGTCGCCAAAGTTACGCCCGTAATCTCGGCAACCCGCTCTTGCATCAAGCCGTACTTGTGGCGCAATTCCTTCAGGT
The DNA here is from genome assembly GCF_958267405.1 of Neisseria maigaei. Classification (NCBI taxonomy): domain Bacteria; kingdom Pseudomonadati; phylum Pseudomonadota; class Betaproteobacteria; order Neisseriales; family Neisseriaceae; genus Neisseria; species Neisseria maigaei. Next base: position 93,211 of record NZ_CATQFT010000003.1, read on the forward strand.
TGTTTGGCGTGTAACCGATGTTTTCACGGTAATGCAAGAGGTTTTTGAATATATTGCAAGATTCTGATTTATATGGTTTTAAATTTATCTAAGCCCGATAAAAAAGCCACCTGATTAAATCAGGTGGCCTGTATTTTGCGTCCCTAAATTGTCCCAATGTGTTTTAAGTAATTGATTTATTTATTATTAATGGTGCGGACGGAGAGACTCGAACTCTCATACCTTTCGGCGCCAGAACCTAAATCTGGTGCGTCTACCAATTTCGCCACGTCCGCATAAGGATGGTGATTATACAGATTTTGTCCGATTGCACAAGGCTTTGGGCGTAATAGTTGAGGCTTATGCTTGGCGGCGGTAAAATCCGCCCTTCGCCCGCCTGCTATCGGAATCCGGCGGTTTTTTGTTTTTGTTGACGGAATTTGGGTATGCCTGCTGCTTTGATTAAGGATTTTCTGCTGACTCAGGGTTTGAAGCTGCCGCTTGACGAGGTTCGGGCGGCGTATCTGACGGTGCAGACGGTAATGGATATGGGGACGGCTTCGATTGACCGTTCGGTTTTGTGGCGTGAGCATGAGGATTGGAGGCTTGCCGATTATTTGGAGCAAAACAGTGGAAATGAGGAAGGTCTGAAACGGCTTTTCATGGCTTTGGATTCGGTGTTTTCGCGCTCGACAGGCGTGCGGAGTGCGGCGGTCTATGCCCTGATGCCGTCTGAAAACGCCGCCCTCCGGCTGGTTTGCCTGTCCCAACAGGGAGAAGGTTTGGAAAACATATGGGAGCTGGATGAAAATGTTGCCGATGTTTCGCTTGCCTGCCGTTCGGCGCAAAGCGGTTGGATGAATATTGCCTCGGATGTGCGCCGTTGGTTGGATTTGGGAGAGCTTTCGGGAGAACGCAATCATGCTTCGGCGGCGCAGCTTTCCATTCCCGTTTGTACGGAGAGCGGCGGCGTGCTGGGTGTGGTTCACGTCGAATTTGAAAAAGCCGGTTGTGCGGATGAGGCGGCGCAGGCGGAATGGGTGGCTCTTGCCTTGGCTTTGTCCGAACCTTTGAAGCAGCTTTTGGGCATCACTGCCGCAGAGGGAGCTGAAAATGTCTGAATTATTGAGCTATGTCGCTTCCTGCCGCCTGCCGACCGAATGGGGCGTATTTACGATGCACGGTTTTGAAGAGGCAAACGGGCAGGAACACGTCGCGCTGACCGTCGGCGATTGTTCAGACGGCAATCCGGTTCTGACGCGCATCCACTCCGAATGTCTGACGGGCGACGCGCTGTTCTCGAGAAAATGCGACTGCGGGCCGCAACTGGAAGCGGCAATGAAGGCTGTTCAGGCGGAAGGGCGCGGCATCATCGTCTATCTGCGTCAGGAAGGGCGCGGCATCGGGCTGATTAACAAAATCCGCGCCTATCATCTGCAAGACCAAGGTATGGATACCGTCGAAGCCAATTTAGCACTCGGGCTGCCCGTCGATGCCCGCGATTTCCGTTTGGCGCAATATATCTATGAATATCTGGGCATCCGCTCGGTCAAACTGCTGACCAATAACCCCGAAAAAATCCAAACCCTGAAAGATGCGGGGATTAACGTGGTCGAACGCATCCCCCTGCACGTCGGGGAAAATCTGGAAAACGAGCGTTATCTCCAAACCAAAGCAGACAAGCTGGGACATCTGATGTCGGAATAAGGCAAAGATGCAGGGAACGGGCATCCTGCGCCGCCTTTCGGGAAACAGGTTTCCATACCTTGATAAAGCAATAAGTTTTATAAAGTTACAGGGTGCGGATGCAAACGCATTGCGGGTACGGGTTTGAGGCATACGCGCAAACATCTTAATATAATGGATTGATATTTATGATTTTCTCCATCATCGTCCCTATTTACAATGTGGAAAAATACCTCCGCTGCTGCGTGGATTCCGTGCTTGCCGAAAATTTTGCCGATTATGAAATGATTTTGGTCGATGACGGTTCGCCGGACGGCTGCGGGAAGATTTGCGACGAATATGCAGGCAAATATCCGCATATAAAAGTGATTCATAAAGAAAACGGCGGGCTGTCGGATGCCCGCAACGCCGGTATCCGGGCGGCAAAAGGCGATTACCTGATCTTTTTGGACAGCGACGACTATTGGGCCGATACCAACTGTTCAAAAAACGCGGGGGGGGGATTCTCTTTGATTTACAACAACTTGCAGATAAAAAGATTGATTTGATCCTGCACCCTTCGTCCTTCAATTACCACGACATCTCCAAAGGGGAGGACTTTTCGGATAATGATTTTGTCCGCCATTTTGAAATGCTGGTGGAGGGGCGGTACTATATCTCCAACGCGTGGACAAAGATTGTCAGGCGGGAAATAATCATCAAAAACAATCTGTTTTTCCCAAAAGGATACATTCACGAGGATTTCCCGTACAGTTTGCAATTGGCGCGTTTTATCAAGACTTTTGCCTTTTACGATAACCCTTTTTACCAGTACCGCGTTCTCGGCGGCTCTATCAGCCACAACATCAAATACAAAAATTTCAGTGATATGCTGACGCATCTCGACCGGGGTGTGGATTTTTTAGTCGAAAACAAAAATTCCCCTATCTACGGCGGTTTGCAAAAATTTGTCTTCGACAATATCGGCTATCTGAGGTCTATATTGGTAGGGCTTCATTTTTCCAAAAACATTATCGTCATCTACCGAGAATATTTTTCATTTAAAGAAAAATGCAGAAAGATATTCGGCTCGAAGGCAATCCGTCCGGTTTTTATCGGGAAGGTGGCATTTATCAAAGGCTTTTTATCAGAAATTTTTTCGGAATAACCCTCCGGAAACCCCATAATCAGAAGCGTGCGGGAAGAAACAGCCGCCCCGCCGGCGGGATTGCGGCAATGCCGTCTGAAGCCACGAATCCGGCTTCAGACGGCATCTGTTTACCAAAAAGCAAATAATTCGGTTTAGCGAAAAACAGATTTGCTTTTTGGTAAATACGCGATTACAATCCGCTACATCCGGTTTCCGCAAAGGGAAAAACAATGACCGATACAGCCAACCTACGCCGCCGCAACCTGCGGCAATGGATAGAAAAACATTACGGCGGTTTGCAAACCCGTTTTGCCGAAGCCGTCTGCCTCAATACGGGCGAACTCTCCGCCCTCTTAAAAAACAAATCCTTCGGCGAGAAAAAAGCCAGAAAAATCGAACAGGCGGCGAACATGCCTACCATGTGGCTGGATCAGGCAAACCCTGCCGCCCCAACCGACCATCAAGAAAGGCGTACCATGTCCCATATTTCCACCATCCCCGAAATCCTAGCAGACATCAAAGCCGGCAAAATGGTCATCATTACCGATGCCGAAGACCGCGAAAACGAAGGCGACCTGCTGATGGCGGCGCAATTCGTTACTCCCGAAGCCATCAACTTCATGATCAAAAATGCACGCGGCCTGGTCTGCCTGCCGATGGCTGGCGAAATGGTCGAAAAACTCGGCCTGCCCATGATGACCCAAAAAAACGGCGCGCAATACGGCACCAACTTTACCGTCTCCATCGAAGCCGCACACGGCATTACCACCGGCATTTCCGCCGCTGACCGCGCACTGACTATTCAAACCGCCGTTTCACCGACCGCCAAACCCGAAGACATCGTCCAACCCGGTCATATCTTCCCGCTTCGCGCCCAAAAAGGCGGCGTACTCGTCCGCGCCGGACACACCGAAGCCGGCGTCGATCTGGCGCAAATGAACGGGCTTATCCCTGCCGCCGTCATCTGTGAAATCATCAACGACGACGGCACCATGGCGCGTATGCCCGAGCTAATGAAATTTGCCGAAGAACACAATCTTAAAATCGGCACCATTGCCGACCTCATCGAATACCGCAGCCGTACCGAAAGTCTGCTCGAAGACATGGGCAATTCGCCGGTACAAACCCCGTGGGGCGAGTTCCAACAACACGTTTACGTGGACAAGCTCTCCGGCGAAACCCACCTTGCCCTCGTCAAAGGCACGCCCTCCGCCGACACCGAAACCCTCGTCCGCGTCCACGAACCCTTCAGCGTGATGGACTTCATCCAAGCCAATCCGCGCCATTCCTGGTCGCTGCCCAAAGCCCTTGAGCGCATCCAACAAGCCGAAAGCGGCGTAGTCATCCTCCTGCACCGCACCGAAGACGGCGCATCCCTGCTCGACCGCACCCTGCCCAAAGGCGCAAACCAAGCCTACAAATGGGACAGCAAAAGCTACGGCATCGGCGCGCAAATCCTCGCCGGCCTCAACGTCAAAAAACTGCGCGTCCTCGGGCAACCCTCATCTTTCACCGGTCTGACCGGCTTCGGTTTGGAAGTCGTCGGCTTTGAAGAAGCGGAAAACAAATAAACCGCCCGTCCTATCAAAAGGTCGTCTGAAACCCAAATTCCGGTTTTCAGACGACCTTTTGCTATAAATTACCTGATTCAGCCAGAACCTCCCATAAAAGTCATTATTATAGTTTATTCTAAATAAAAATAATAATATAATAAACTAAGAATAATTTAAGAGTAATTTTTATTGCATTAAAAAATAGAAATGTAACATAATACTCACCATCAAGAATGAATCCTCTCCTCCTGATATTTTATTTAACCCTAAAACAAAAGGATATAATTATGCCTAATAGCTTTATCGACCGCCGCACAGAAATATACAACCAACGAAATCAAAATAAGATTACGTTGAGTTTACGTTTATCCATTAAAGATGATTTGATTTTGCAAGAGCTTGCCGATGCTTGGGAAACAACCCGCCAAGATATCATCAATGATTTAATTCAAGAATTTATTATTCAAGACTGGGAGAACAAACGAATGATTGACAAACAAAAAGAAGAAGAATTTGATAATTCAACTACAACACGATATTTCTTATTAAATACTAATAGTGCCAACGACCTGGAAGACCATAATTTTATGATGACAAACCAAGTAGCTGCTGCATTTGAAGATGGCTACAAAGAAAAAATCTGTCGGATTAAAAAAGGAGACTATGTATTCCTATACGCCTCTGGACAAGGAATTGTTGCATATGGTCAAGCAACAGGAATCATAGAGAAAACTCATCATTACGGCGTTGATAATAAAACATTTTTTCAGAAACTAGAACATTTTATCGATTTAAGTCAAAATCCAATCAAAGCAAAACAGGTTAAATCCATTTTGGGACGTTCTTTTCCTTTTGCCCAAACATTATCTCAGATTACTGATGGGGAAAAACTGTTGGAGAATCTCAAATAAGACAAAGTAAGGCTACAAGTATCCTGTAAAATGGCAGTTAAATTTTAAAAGGCCGTCTGAAAATTTTCAGACGGCCTTTTAAGTTTGTTATCCAATTCAAAAACAGCAAATATAAAAAAGCCGATAACCTTTCCGATGTATCGGCTTTCGCTATCTGCCCAACGCTTAATTTTTGCCGGGTAATTCTTTTTCGCTCAATGGTTTGATGTACCAAATATCGCGGCAGTAGTCCGCAATGGCGCGGTCGGATGAGAAGAAGCCCATATTGGCGATGTTGATCAGTGCCGATTTCTGCCACGCGGAGGTGTTGCGGTAGTGTCCGTCCGCTTTGTATTGCGTGTCGATATAGCTGCGGAAATCCGCCATCAGTTGATAGTAGTCGCCGTACGGCTGCAACACGTCCTTGTAGCGGCCCGGCTCTTCCGGCGAAAACGCACCTTGGCTGATTTGGTTGACGACGCGGCGCAGGTCGCTGTCGCGCTCGATATAGCTCAAGGGGTCGTAACCATTGCGGCGGATTTCTTCGACTTGTTCGACGGTATTGCCGAAGATATAGCAGTTGTCCTCGCCGACTTTTTCCAGAATTTCGACGTTCGCGCCGTCCAGCGTACCCATACAGATTGCGCCGTTGAGGGCGAATTTCATATTGCCGGTACCGGATGCTTCCGTTCCTGCCAGTGAGATTTGTTCGTGCAAATCGGCGGCGGGGATGATGATTTGGGCGAGGCTGACGCTGTAATTTGGGATGAACACGACTTTAATCAGGTCGCGGATGCGCTCGTCGTTGTTGATAACTTTGGCAACGTCGTTAATCAGGCGGATGATTTTTTTCGCCATATAGTAGGCGGATGCGGCTTTGCCGGCAAAGATAAACACGCGCGGCTGCCAATCGTAATCCGGGTTTTCCAAGATTTTGTTGTAGCGGTCAACAATGTGCATCACGTTCAAGGCTTGGCGTTTGTATTCGTGGATGCGTTTGATTTGGATGTCGAAAAGCGCGTCGGTGCTGACTTTGATACCCAACTCAGTTTCGATGTATCGGGCGAGGCGTTCTTTGGCGGCTTTTTTGACTGCGCCGAACTCCGCCTGCACGGCGGCATCGTCCGCCCTGCCGTTGAGCTTGGTCAGCTTGTCCAAATGCAAACGCCAGTCGTCTCCGCCCAAATGTTTGTCGAGGAACTTGGTCAACTCGGGGTTGGCGATGTTGATCCAGCGGCGCGGGGTTACGCCGTTGGTAACGTTGGTAAAGCGTTCGGGGAACACTTTGGCGAAGTCCGCAAAAATGGTGTTGACCATCAGGTCGGAGTGGATTTTCGCCACGCCGTTGACCTTGTGCGAACCGATGACGGCAAGCCAGCCCATACGCACGCGGCGGCCGTGGGTTTCGTCGATGATGGAGACGCGACGGACAAAGTCTTCATCAAAACCCTGTTCCTGTACGCTGTTGAGGAAGTGGGCGTTGATTTCAAAGATGATGTCCAGATGTCGGGGCAGCAGGCGCGCCATCAGCTCGACCGGCCAGGTTTCCAAAGCTTCGCTCATCAGCGTGTGGTTGGTGTAGGAGAAGATTTTGCAGCACATTTCCCATGCTTTTGTCCATTCGAAGCCTTCTTCGTCAATCAGGATACGCATCAACTCCGGAATGGCGAGTACGGGGTGGGTGTCGTTCAGGTGGATGGCGGCTTTGTCGGCAAGATTTTCAACGCTCGGGAAACGGCATTTGTGGCGTGCGACGATGTCTTGAACCGAGGCGGAAACAAGGAAATATTCCTGTTTCAGGCGCAGCTCTCTGCCGCTGTCGGTAGAATCGTTCGGATAGAGGACGCGGGAGATGTTTTCGTCGCTGTTTTGCGCGCGGACGGCAGAGGCATAGTCGCCCTTATTGAAGTCGGCAAGGTTGAACAGTTTGCCGGCGTGCGCCGTCCACAAGCGCAACGGGTTGGCACATTCGCCGCCGTAGCCCGGGATGATTTCGTCGTATGCCATCGCGGAGATTTCTTCGTCGGGCTGCCATTCTTTTTTGCCGCCCATGTTCAAAAGCTGACCGCCGAAACGGACGGAATACTGTTTGTTCGGACGGGCAAACTGCCAAGCCAAATCCTGATCCAGCCACAAATCGGGTTTTTCAACCTGCTGTCCGTCCGCGATTTCCTGTTTGAACATACCGTATTGGTAGCGGATGCCGTAGCCCATTGCCGGAATCCGCAAAGTGGCGAGCGAATCGAGGAAGCAGGCGGCAAGGCGACCCAAACCGCCGTTGCCCAGGCCGGGGTCCTGTTCTTGTTCGCACACGTCGGCGAACTCTTTGCCCAGTTGGCGGAACGCTTCTTCAAATTCGGCGTAAACGCCTTCATTAATCAAGGCGTTGACAAAGGCGCGGCCGAGCAGGAATTCCATAGACAGGTAGTAAACCATACGCTTCCCGTTTTCGATGTGGGCGCGGCGGGTTTTCAGGAAGTCTTCGGCAATCAGGTCGCGTGCGGCAAGCATGGCGGCGTTGAGCCATTGGTGTTCGTTGGCATCTTTGGGGTCTGCGCCCAAAATGAAAATCAGTTTGTAGACAATCGCTTTGCGGATGGTCTCGGCATCTGGTTTGGGCATGACGTAGTCGAAACCGGAAATGGGAAGTTTTTGAGCCATGTGAAACAGCCTTTCTCTGCGGGGTGATTGAAAAATAGGTTTCCGTATGCCGTCAGAAGGGTCGCCGGTTCAGACGGCATTTCTTTTATTTGTGTTCGGACGGGTCATGCTTCCTGCTTCAAAACCCAAATGCCCATATGTCCGGCGGCAAACCGATTTTCAGAAACATTGTAATTAAATTTCTCCGATGGTACGCAAGAAACCTGCCACCGTCCTTGAGGCAGGTTAAAAAACTGCCGATTACGCGCACCGTTGACCAACAGCAGCCACTGCCCGTCCAGCAGAACCTGCATCGATTTCGCCGTCTTGTCGTGCCAGTTTTCATGATTCATCGGCACTCCGTCGGCATTCAGCCAACGTACCCTGCCCTCCGTCCACCAGATGTTTTCGTTCAAAATGTCGATTTCCCGGCGCAGGGCAATCAGCGATTTCGTGTAATCCTGCAACATTTCGTCCGCGTCCTGCCAGTCGAGCCACGCAATCGGGTTGTCTTGGCAATAGGCATTGTTGTTGCCCTGCTGGCTGTTGCCGAACTCGTCGCCGCCGAGCAGCATCGGGATGCCGTTGGAAAGGAACAGCGAGGCGAGCAGTGCTTTGGCGGTGTATTCGCGGCTTTGCCGTATGTCCGCGTCGCCGGTCGCGCCTTCGATGCCGTGGTTGTAGCTGATGTTGCCGTTGTGTCCGTCGCGGTTGCCTTCGCCGTTGGCATCGTTGTGTTTTTCGTTGTAACTGACCAAGTCGCGCAGGGTGAAGCCATCGTGTGCGGTAATGAAGTTGAGGCTTGCCGAGGGCTTGCGTCCGCCGTGCCGGAACAGGTCGGATGAACCTGCCAGACGTTCGGCAAACGCACCCAAATTGCCGTTTTCCCATACCCAAAACGCGCGCATATCGTCGCGGAAACGTCCGTTCCATTCGGCAAACGGCGGCGGAAACTGCCCCAAACGGTAGCCGTCGCCGCCGATGTCCCACGCTTCGGCAATCAGTTTCACATCTGCCAGCACGGGGTCTTGGTAAAGCGTTTGGAAAAAATGCCCGTCCGTTCGGAAATCCGGCCCGCGTCCCAAAACCGTTCCCAAGTCGAAGCGGAAACCGTCTATATGGAAGTGTTCCGCCCAATAGCGCAGGCTGTCCGCAGCCCAACGCGCCACATCGCGGTCGGCAATACGCAGCGTGTTGCCGCAGCCCGACCAGTTTTCATAACCGCCGTGCGGCTTGTGCCAATACCAGCGCGCATTGTCGATACCGCGCTGGCACAGCATCGCGCCAGTTTCGTCCTGTTCGGCGGTATGGTTGTACACCACGTCCAAAATCACTTCCAAACCTGCCGCGTGCAGCGATTTGACCGCCTGTTTCAGCTCCGCCGCAGCCTGTTCCGCCTCCGCCGCATAGGACGGCTCGACTGCGAAATGGGCGCAAGTGTTGTAACCCCAATAGTTCGACAGCCCCGCCTGCTGCAAATGGTATTCGTCAAGATGCTGCTGAACCGGCAGCAGCTCGAGCGTGGTAACGCCCAAATCCTTCAAATAGGCAATCACGCGCGTATCGGACAGGGCGCGGTATGTTCCGGCGTGTGCCAAATCGGGAAACTGTTTGGTCAGCCCCTTGACGTGCGCCTCGTAAATCACGGTTTGCGCCAAGGGGACGCGCGGACGGCGGTCGCCGCCCCAGTCGAAACCGTCATCGCCACGCACCACGCTTTTGGGCGCGAACGCCGCGTTGTCGCGCCCGTCCTCCGGCCTGAACCATGCCATCTCTTCCGCATTGCGGAAACCCGGTTTGCCGTCGGTCTGCCGCGCATACGGATCGAGCAGCAGCTTTTGCGGATTGAAACAGGATTCCGCCTCCGCGTCCGCCCTGCCGTACACGCGGTAGCCGTAACGCTGCCCCGCGCCGATTCCGCGCACAAAGCCATAAAACACCGTGCCTTCGTGCGAAGGCAGCACCAAGCGCGTTTCCCTGTTTCCACCATCAAACAGGCACAGTTCCACTTTTTCGGCATTGCCTGAAAACAAGGCGAAATTGACCCCGCCGTCCATCGGCACCGCCCCCATCGGATAAGGAAATCCGCTTTCGATAACATATTTTTCGGCAACCATAAAACCGTTCCAAAAATAAAATAATCAAATGACTCAGCCCGATACAACGGATAAAGCCCCGATGCCGTCTGAAGCGGGCTTTCCCGCCTTCAGACGGCATCTCAAACTTCAAAACCCGATTCATCGTGCGGTGCTTTATGTGCCGTCCTGTGTGTTGAAGCATCTAAACGCCGACGCGCCACACCGCCTTCAGACGGCATCGCCGCCCTTCCCTGCAAACGGACGGCAGCGGCGGATCGTTAAAACCCGGTCTGAAAAATAAGCGGTGGCGCAAAAGCCGTTTCAGCCGCCGCAAAGCCCGTGCCGACGAACCCCGAATCGTTCCGCAACCGGCACGGCAAGGGCGGCACGCGTTCAGACGGCATCCCGAGGCTCGAAATGCCGTCTGAAGGATTTTGCGGCAGGCAGTCAAGATGGAGCAAAACACCAAGTCGGCAAAATCCGCCGCGCCTGTCAAACAACACGGCAGGAAGCCGCCCTGCACCAATCCGCCCTATCCCTTGGGCAATGCCTCTTCATCCAGCGATTTGAGCCACGCCAGCTTTTCGCCGATTTTGATTTCCAGCCCGCGCGGAACGGGTTGATAGAAATCCGGTTCGTCCAAGCCGTCGGGCATATAGCTTTCGCCGACGGCGTAGGCGTTCGGTTCGTCGTGGGCGTAGCGGTATTCGCGTCCGTAGCCCAATTCCTTCATCAACTTGGTCGGGGCGTTGCGCAGGTGGACGGGCACTTCGTCGCTGGCGTTTTCTTTGACGAAGCGGCGCATTTGGTTGTATGCCTTGTAGCCCGCGTTGGATTTGGCGGCGGCGGCAAGGTACAGCACAGCTTGCGCCAGCGCCAGTTCGCCCTCGGGCGAGCCTAAGCGTTCGTAGGTGGCGGCGGCATCGTTGGCGATTTGCAAGGCGCGCGGGTCGGCAAGCCCGATGTCTTCCCACGCCATACGCACGATGCGTCGGGCGAGGTAGCGCGGGTCGGTGCCGCCGTCGAGCATACGGCAGAACCAATACAGCGCGGCATTCGGATGCGAACCGCGCACGGATTTGTGCAGGGCGGAGATTTGGTTGTAGAAACTCTCGCCGCCTTTGTCGAAACGGCGGATTTGCGCCCCCAAACTGTCGGCGAGAAATTCAGCGGTCAGGGTTTTCAGACGGCGCGTGTCGGCGGCGCGTAAAAGTTGTTCCAACAGATTCAACAACCTGCGCGCATCACCGTCGGCGGTATTCACGAGCAGTTCCTGCGCGTCGGCTTCAATCGTGAAATCGCGGTATTCGGGCAAAGCCAACACTTTGGCAACCAGCTTTTTGAGGTCGTCTGAAGACAAGGGCTGCAAAACATACACCTGCGCACGGCTCAACAACGCGGGATTGACTTCAAACGACGGATTTTCCGTAGTCGCACCGATAAAGGTCAGCAAACCGTTTTCCACATAAGGCAAAAACGCGTCCTGCTGCGCCTTGTTGAAACGGTGGACTTCATCGACAAATAAAATCGTCGCGCGTCCCTGCTGCAAAGCGATTTCGGCTTTATCGATTGCCTCGCGGATGTCTTTTACGCCGGAAAACACGGCGGAAACAGGCAGAAACTGGGCATTGAAACTCTGCGCCAAAATCCGCGCCAACGTCGTCTTGCCCACGCCCGGCGGTCCCCACAGCAGCATAGAATGCGGCTTGCCGCCTTCTACCGCCACGCGCAAAGGTTTACCTTCGCCGATAAGGTGTTCCTGCCCCACCACGTCGTCAAGCGTATGCGGGCGCAGGCGTTCGGCAAGCGGCGCATCGGGTTCTCGGACAAACAAATCGGTCATAACGACTCCGTCAACAGGTTTGCAAACAATATGATTATACGGCAGGGAAAGGCGGCGTGCCGCATACGGATACCGCCCCTCCGTTTGCACTAAGCCGCTATTAGGCGCATACTGGAAAAGACGAGAGACTTCACACAATATATCCGGCACTGAGACCGATTCCGCACCGGCATAACAATACCCAAATCAGAGTTTCAATTAAACATTAAGGAGACTTTGATGAAACAAAATAGAAAATTTGCTTTATCTACCATTGCTTTGTTGATTCAAGCAGCATTATGTTTTGAGGCTAACGCTGCTGAATATGAAGTTGAAAATGTAGAGTATGTATCTTTGCAACCGGACCCGCAAAGATTAGGTTCAGTTTCAACTTGGAAGGGGGGTAAGATCACAGTAAAGCAAACTATTTTGCCTTATTGGCAGAAAGGGGAAACCCGTAGGAAATTAGAAGTCATTACCACCGGAAACGGAGCAGATGGAAACTTACTGGTCAACGGCGTTTACGGCATCCAATCTTTTGCGGACCCACAATTGGGATATACGCCTGAATTATTGGTAAAAAGCAATAATGATATTATTTTCAACAATGATTTTCAATCTGTTGACGTACAACCCCATTCCGGAAATATCCATTTGGATGCCAAAGGAAAAATTCAATTTAATTTGAATGTTGCCGATAAGGCAACAGATCCAACCACACATCAAGAAAAGTTAGTGAATGATAAAGCCTTAGTACGGTACTACAACACTATCACCCCCCCCCCCGATGAAAATGACAAAGGCAGCATATCCTTTCATTCAAAAACAGGCAATTTGTTCAATATGAACGTTAACGTTCATAAGGATACACACCATTTCGGCATTCAAAACCTCAACAATACCGATGTTAATCTGACTGCCGAAGACGGCGATAATGTGGTTGCGATTAAAGGGAAGCTTGCCGACCCTATGCCGGCAGGAAAAGTTGAGAGTACAAGTTTTTTAAGGGGTATTGAAACGGCTTTTAAATCCAATACCGTATTAAGGGGAAATAACAATAAAATATCCATCACCACTGAGGGCGGCGGCTTGGGATTGGGCGTAAACGGTCTCCAGTCCAACTCCCCCTATTCCGGACACACGACGGGCATTTTCATCAATAATCAATCAAGCGACCTTACCAAACCTTCCCTTGACGGCGTCAGCACCATCGAACTCAAAGCCGTCAAGGGGAATAATGAAGTTGATTTAAATGTAAAACACCACGCCTCCGTAAAAGGCATTATCGCGTCGCATTCTGCAACAGCGACGCTTGAAGCCGAGGGGGATAATATTGTCCGGGTTAAAAATCCGGACACCAATACGGCTTTAATCAATGCCTGGAAAGAAAAATACCCCAATAATTCGCCAGAACTATACAGGGTGGGGGTTCAATCCACGACTGACAGCGATGTAGTTTTGAATGCGGCAAACAATATCATTGAGATAGGGGGTAATCCGATGAACCAAGCAGGGATTACCGCTCACGGAAATGCCACGATTACCCTCAAGGCAAAAGAAAACAATAAAATTACCGTGGAAAACGCCGCATACAGCAGCGACGGTATTTCGACTTTGATTAACAGAACGGGGGCAAGACCCGGAAAAAGGGATGACGGAAACAAAATCATACTGGAAGCCGGCGGCGATAATATTGTTACCATGAAATCCGGCGATGCGGATGCGGATTATGTAAACAACTCTGACATATTAAAGGGAACAGACTCTTATAAATACAAACGAGGTTCCAACGGCATCTTTGCCTATGACGACAAATCGCTAGTCAAACTGGTTGGCGAGAATAATATCGTTAAGAGTGAAATCAGTGAAAAATCTAGGGCATTAAATGGGGGATTTGACCATAACAGCATTTATTCTTGGAATAAGGCAAAAGTTGAGCTGTCTGCGAAGAACGATAATATCGTACAAGGCGGAACAAGCGGTTTGCGTTCAAGCGACTCCTCAATCGTCCTCGAGGGTAAAAATAATGCAATTTCAAGTCTGAAACATAACGTTTTCGCCTACAACAAGGCAAAGGTAGATTTGACTGCCGAAAATAAAAACACATTATCCGATGCGGAATTTGGCGTGTATGCCCTCCATGCAACAAGCACGGTCAATTTGTCTTCAAAAGATAAAAATGAGGTAAAAAGCACCAAAATCGGTCTGTATTCGCAAGACGGCGGTTCAATCAATGTAGATGGAAAAGATAATATTATTGAAGGCGACAAGTTTGCCTTGATTGGAATGAATGGAAATTTAAGCATCCACGCAAACCATGAAAACCAAATTAATTCAAAAGAATCGGGAATCTATGCTGGAAATACTGCAAAAATAGCCTTAACCGGCGAAAGCAATACGATTCATGCAAGCAATGCCGCCATTCATTCATTAGACAAAAGTGAAGTCAGCATAGACGGGCAAATAACGATTCATTCCAGCGTGGCAAATATCGCCCGAAGGGATAACAGCCTGATTAATTTAAGGTACAAAGGCAACAGCAGTATTGATGGGGCAACTGTATCGGATGGCGGCAGTGTTTCCATTACGCCGTTAGATAATTCAGATGATAATGTTATGCGTTTGACTGGCGATGTCTTGGCGGTAAATAAGGGTAAAGTGGAATTAGATTTCACGCCGAACAGCCGTTTAGTGGGACGTTTGGACAATTTCAGCGGCTTAAATAACCCCAAACATAAAGATTTATTTGAGCAATATGTCAATCTAGACAGCAAAAGTGCGGGCGAAATTAACCTTAATTTAGCCAAAGACGCGCTATGGACGATGACAGGTCAAAGTTGGATGGATAAATTGAGCGGCGAAGGTACGGTTGATTTTGACAGTAACAGCAAAACGAGCGGACGCGCCTTACATATCGGCGAATTGGCGGGTGCCAATAAATTCTTGATGCATCTGAATAAAGACGGCATTCACAGCGATATGCTCTATGTGAAAAAAGGAACGTCCACTCCGCAAGAAGTCGTCGTCAAAAATCTGTCCGAAGTGCTCGACAGTATGAATTACGGCGACCGCCTGCGTTTTGCGACTGTTCGAGAAAATTCAGGCAATGAATTTGTGAACGGTAAGAAATATATTGATGATACACATCTTATGGAGCAGGCTTTAACGGTTGAATATTCTGACCATAAAACTGACCCAAGCAATAACGAAGATTACAATCGCAGATTTAATGGTGAAACAATGACTGCTGAAAAAGCAGGTAACACAGATGTGGATGCGATGTATGGTAGCGAGCATAGAAAAAATGTCTATTTAGTCAAACAGGCTACGGGCAATCCGAGCCGAAATGTCAAAAATATAAGCGATATGTTCGACTCAACCGCACATTATGCGTTCACTTTGGATACTTATACCAAACGCGAAGGGGAACGGGCTTTTTCAACGTTGGATAAAAAAGAAGGCGATTGGATAAGGCTGACGCATAGCCGTTTGATTCAATCCAATGCGTTTAGGTTTCATAACAACGATTTTGAAATCGGATATGACCGCTTCAGCCTCAACGAGCAGGAGAAAAAACGCAAATGGGGCATAAGTTTCGACTACGGCCACGGCAGGACATCGTTATGGAATACGTTTGGCAAGGGCAAAATCAGGAAATATGAATTGGCTCTGTACAATACTACCCAATACATAGATAAAGAAGGAGACGAAACAGGGTATATCGACAATGTATTAAAAATAGGAAAACTGCGTAACCGTGTGATTGCACGAAATCATATGGGGCAATTATGGGGCGAGGGAAAATATAGCAACACCCTATTCTCTATCAGCACCGAATACGGCCGCCGTAAATTTTTGGATGACGATAAATTGTGGCGGATTACACCGCAAGTACAGTTGCAATATTCCTATTTAAGAGGTGCGGGCTACCGGCTCGACAATGGTATAAATGTCAACTTAAGCCACGTAAACAGCCTGATAGGCCGTTTGGGTTTGGATGTCGTGAGAAAATTTGACGAAGGCAAAAAACTTTTCTATATCAAAGGCAATATCCTTCATGAATTTTTGGGCAGCCGTTCCTTTAAGGCATTTGAAGGCAACAGCAATTATGCTCAAAAATGGAATACGAGGGGGACTTGGTATTCCGTCGGCTTGGGCTACAATGCGCGGACAGGCAAAAAAACGTATGTCTTTGCCGATGCGGAAAAAGAGTTTTCCGGCGGCAAAAAAGGTTCGTACAACATCCGCTTATCCGTTTCCCATCAGTTTGACTGAATGATTGGAACCTTATCGCAACAATGGGTTAAATCTAATTCGAGTCTTTAGGATAAACCACAATGAAATGCCGTCTGAACCGCTTTCAGACGGCATTTTTGCCAATGGGCAAAATGACGGCGGCGGGATTTTTTATTTTCCCGATTGAAGTATAATGTCGCCGGATTCAACCGGATATTCAAACGGTTTACTCCAACACTCGGAACGGCGCATAAAACGCCGCCCTGCGCGTTATCCCAAACGGGGCGGCTAATCAGATCCTATCGCCATAAAACGGCGGGGTTTCAACCGAAAAGGAATTGAGATGAATAAAACCTTGTCTATTTTGCCGGTGGCAATCTTACTCGGCGGCTGCGCCGGCAGCGGCAACACATTCGGTGGCTTAGACGGCGGCACAGGTATGGGCGGCAGCATCGTCAAAATGGCGGTAGAAAGCCAATGCCGTGCGGAATTGAACAAACGCAGCGAATGGCGTTTGACCGCGCTGGCGATGAGTGCCGAAAAACAGGCGGAATGGGAAAACAAGATTTGCGCTTGCGTCGCCCAAGAAGCCCCCGAACGGATGACCGGCAGCGATGTGATGCAGATGCTGAATCCGTCCACGCGCAATCAGGCGCTTGCCGCCCTGACCGCCAAAACGGTTTCTGCCTGCTTCGGCAGGCTATACCGCTAAAATCTTCAAAAGGTGTGGCGGCAATGCCGTCTGAAGCCGTTTTTATTGCAACTTTTACAGAAGGGAAAATTGATGGACTACATCAGCACACGCGGCGAAACCGCACCCAAACCGTTCAGCGAAGTTTTATTGATGGGGCTCGCCCCCGACGGCGGACTAATGCTGCCGGAACATTATCCGCAAATCGGGCGGGAAACCTTGGACAAATGGCGTGGTTTGGCTTATCCCGAATTGGCGTTTGAAATTATGCGCCTGTTCGTTACCGACATTCCGGAGGACGATTTGCACGATATTCTGAACCGTACTTACACGGAAGCGGCGTTCGGTACTAAGGAAATCACCCCCGTCCGCACGCTTTCAGACGGCATCAAAATCCAAGCCTTGTCCAACGGCCCAACGCTGGCGTTCAAAGATATGGCGATGCAGTTTTTGGGCAATGCGTTTGAATATGTTTTAAACAAAGAAGGCAAAAAACTCAATATCTTGGGCGCAACCAGCGGCGATACGGGTTCGGCTGCGGAATATGCCTTGCGCGGCAAAAAGGGCGTGAACGTATTTATGTTGTCGCCCGACGGTAAGATGAGCGCGTTCCAACGCGCGCAGATGTACAGCCTGCAAGACGGGAATATCCACAATATCGCCGTGAAGGGGATGTTTGACGACTGTCAGGATATTGTGAAGGCGGTGCAGAACGATGCCGCATTCAAGGAAAAATACCATATCGGTACGGTCAACTCGATCAACTGGGGGCGCATCGTCGCGCAAGTGGTTTATTACTTTGCAGGCTATTTCAAAGCGACGCAAAGCAATGACGAAACCGTCAGCTTCTGCGTGCCGAGCGGCAACTTCGGCAATGTTTGCGCGGGACACATCGCCAAACAAATGGGCCTGCCTGTCCGCCGCCTGATTGTCGCGACCAATGAAAACGATGTGTTGGACGAGTTTTTCAAAACCGGCGCATACTGCCCTCGCAACAGCGCGCATACTTATGTTACCTCCAGCCCGTCGATGGACATTTCCAAAGCGTCCAACTTCGAGCGTTTCGTGTTCGACCTGATGGATCGCGATCCTCATGAAATCAATACGCTTTGGGCGGAAGTGGCGGCGGGCAAAGGCTTTGACCTGCGGTTTGCCTTGGACAAAGTCGGCGGTAAATACGGCTTTACTTCCGGCAAGTCCACCCACGCCGACCGCCTCGCCACCATCAAACAGGTTTACGAGCAAGACCAAGAACTCATCGACCCGCACACTGCCGACGGCGTAAAAGTCGCCCGCGAAGTGCGCGAAGAAGGTGAAACGGTGGTTTGTTTGGAAACCGCGTTGGCGGCGAAATTCGATGCGACCATACGCGAAGCCGTCGGCGATGTTGCCATTCCGCGCCCCGCCGCGCTGGAAGGTTTGGAAAACCTGCCGCAGCGCGTGCAAACCGTGCCGAACAGTGCGGATGCGGTAAAAGGCATCATCGAACAAACCCTTGCCTGATGTTCCGTACAGGGGCATTCCGCCCGAACTTAAGATTGAAAGAAAATGACCTTACCTATGCAGGAAACCCGTTTTTCCATACTGTTGGACGAATTGGCGGCAAAACAGGAGACCGCTATCGCCCCCCACCTGCTTGCCGACGGAACCAAGGTATGGATACGCAAAGCAGGCAGGCACAATGCACGATGGCGTTACGCGCTGCTCGGTATGGTTGCCCGATATTTGAAACTGGGGGTGTTGAAGCCGGTTCCCAGCCTCGGCGGCGAGCCTGCCATTGCAACCGAATCAAAACGCCTGTACGAATTGCGCGCGGCGGGGATAGCCGTTCCCGAATTGCTCGCCGTCCGGAAAAATGCCCTTATGTTCGGCAATTTGGAAGGCATCCCGCTCGATGCGCAAATCCGCCAAGAAGCCGAAGCCGGAAAGGCGGACGCTTGGCTTGCCGGTTTGGAAGCCATTGCACGCGTGCATAAAAAACAGCAGTTCCTCAGTCAGGCGTTTGCGCGGAATATGATGTCGGACGGAAAAAACATCAGCTTTTTGGATTTTGAAGACGACCCTTCCGAGGTCCTGACCATAGCGCAATGCCAAGCCCGCGACTGGCTCTGCTACATCCATTCGACCGCGCTGATATTGAAAAACGGCGGGCTGCTGGAAGCGGCTGCGGAAAAATGGGGCGGCGTATTGTCGGATCAGCCTGCCGAAATACAAAGGCTGATTGCCGCCACCGTCAAACCGATCCTCCCGATACGCAGGCTGGAACACCCACGCTGGGGACGGGACGCGCTCAGGCTGGCAGCCTCGATTTCCCTGATTTCCCTTGCCGATATGCCGCCGTAAGCCGCCGCCTGCCCAGCGATGCCGTCTGAAGCCCTTCAGACGGCATATAACCAACGCGCATCAAGCATTGTCGCAACCATCCGTTTCGTTTAGAATTTTGGCTTTATCCCGAATCGGGCAGACATTTCCACTCTGCCGCACGTCCCGAACAAGCACTATCCATTTCTTTTACTGACAGGAAACCCAAATGGCAGCATTCAATACCCAAAAAGTATTGTCCGTACACCACTGGACAGACGCATATTTTACCTTTACCTGCACCCGCGACGAATCATTGCGCTTTGAAAACGGCCAATTCGTCATGGTCGGATTGATGGTGGACGGCAAGCCGCTGATGCGCGCATACAGCGTCGCCTCCGCCAACTGGGAAGAACACCTCGAATTTTTCAGCATTAAAGTCCAAGACGGCCCGCTGACCAGCCGCCTGCAACACCTCAAAGTCGGCGACGACGTGTTAATCAGCAAAAAACCGACCGGAACTCTGGTTGCCGGCGATCTGAATCCGGGCAAACACCTTTACCTGTTGAGCACCGGTACCGGCATCGCCCCTTTCTTGAGCATCACCAAAGACCCCGAAATTTACGAACAGTTTGAAAAAATCATCCTCGTACACGGCGTGCGCTACAAAAAAGACTTGGCGTACTACGACCGCTTTACCAAAGAATTGCCCGAACACGAATACCTCGGCGATTTGGTTAGGGAAAAACTGATTTACTACCCGATTGTTTCCCGCGAAGACTTTGAACACCACGGCCGCCTGACCGACCTGATGGTAAGCGGCAAACTGTTTGAAGACATCGGCCTGCCCAAAATCAACCCGCAAGACGACCGCGCGATGCTGTGCGGCAGCCCTGCGATGCTGAAAGATACCTGCAAAGTTTTGGACGATTTCGGACTGACCGTCTCTCCGAAAACCGGCGTGCGCGGCGACTATCTGATCGAGCGCGCGTTTGTGGATCAATAAGCTGCTTGAAAATGCCGTCTGAACGGCATCAGCGATAAAAAACCCGAATCCTGCCAATCAGGATTCGGGTTTTTATAGTGGGTAAAAATTAGAAATGCACATTTCCGTCATTTCCGCGCAGGCGGGAATCCAGACCTATCCGTTAATTAGCATTTGAAAATAAAAGAAAAACCAAGCATATGGGTTCCCACTTGCGGGGGAATCTTCATCGTCTCATTTTTGTTTTCATCAACTTTTCCTAAACTTTCCTGTTTGGCTGCATAATCAGACTTGACTTTGTTATTTTCCATATTGAGCTTCTCTTAATTTGAAAAAATTAACATAAACATTTAAAAATAAAACAAAATTATATAATAAAGAAAATAATGAGAATATAAAGGATAAAAAGAGAGTTAAGTTATTTAATCGGACTTGTTCTCTATAAATCATAAGACACCAAATAAGCCATACTAAATTTAGTAAATAAAAACTGCTTATACCCAACTTTCTTTTCTTGGAACCTATTATTATTTCAACTCTGGATGAAAAAATAGAATTTAAAAATTTTTTTCTTTGATATATCGTTAATATCTCCCTAGTTTTTCTTAAAAAAAATATAATCATATATATACTACACAACATTGGTAATAAATAAATTAAAAGCGAAAGGTAATTAAATTGATAATTGTAAATTATATAATAAACAACATATGAAGAAAAAATTATTATAGATGATTTGCTATACGAATAAAAAAATATCCTACCTAGCCCGAACCTTCTTATAATTTGTACTATGTGATTATCCATTTCAATATCCATTTAAGTTTTCAATTAATTTTCTATATTTTTCAATGGCATGTATCATGCTGTGCTTGGGAAATATCATCTTGGTTGATGATCAAGCCATGTATGCAAAGATTGGAATATGGTATCTGTCGTGCTAATAATGCCCCCGTTACTGTTATACGTCTAAAGCAACGCTGTCCGTCATTGTTCGGACGGCATTTTTTCAGACGGCATGTCCGCCTGCTTGTGAAGCCGCATAGCATTGCCCAATACGACCAGCGAACTGAAGCTCATACCCAGCGCGGCAATCCACGGTTGGACATAACCCAAAACGGCAAGCGGTACGGCAATGATGTTGTAAGCACTCGCCCACGACAGGTTCTGACGGATAATCTGCCGCGTCCTTCCCGCCTGTACCAGCATATGCGGAACGGTATTCAAATCTTCGTTTAAAAGGACGATATCCGCGCCGTCCCTTGCAATATCGGTTCCTCCCGCCACGGCTGCAGAAGTATCGGCCTGTGCCAAAACAGGGGCATCGTTGATGCCGTCGCCTATCATCAACACTCTTTTCCCTTCTTTCTGCAAAGCCTTGACATATTCCAACTTGTCTTCCGGCATGGCTTGGGAACGGTAGTGTCCGATACCCAAGGCGCGTGCGGTTTCGGCAACGGCGGTTTCACGGTCTCCGCTGAGCAGGTGCAGGGTCAGGTTTTGCCGCTTCAACTTGCGGACAACTTCCTCCGCCCCCTCTTTCAACGGGTCTTGAAGATAAAACACAGCTTGGAAACCGAGCTGGTTGCCGAGATAGACCGCGCTGCCGCTTTCTAAAGACTGTTCATCCTGCGGAGGTTCTCCGGCGATTTTGGCGACATAAGCCGCCCTGCCCAATGCCCACACCTGCGTTTCCCCGTCGACGGTCAGTTGCGCGCCTACGCCTTCACCGACGTGATTGAGGCGTTGTCCGACCCGTATGTCAGGAATCATGCCGTCTGAAACACGGTGGTTGAGGATGGCGCGGGCAAGGGGATGTTCGGACTGTTGTTCTAACGCCTGCGCCACCGCGAGAACAAAGGCTTCGTCTGTACCGCTCGACAATGAGATATGGCTGACGGTGGGATTTCCCTGGGTCAGCGTTCCTGTTTTATCGAAGATGATGTCGGTGGTTTGGGCGAGCGTTTCCAGGGTTTGCTTACCGCTGATTAAAATGCCTTCACGCGCCAGCGCACCGGTAGAAGCTGCTAAGGCCGTCGGCGTGGCAAGCGATAAGGCGCACGGACAGGTAATGACAAGCAGGGCGACGGTAATCCAAAGCGCGGTATGCGCATCGGCGTAAAACATCCAACCGATAAATACGGGAACAGCAAGCAGCAGTTCCCCGAAAACGAATGTCGAGGCGTATTGTTCCGCCAACTCGGCGGTGCGCGGTTTTTGGGCCAGTGCGCGATCGAGCAGGCGGACGATATGGGACAGGCGCGTACTGCTGCCGGTACGGTCGGTGCGTATAATCAGGGGGCTTTGCGTGTTGAGTGTACCTGCGGTTACTTTTTCAGACGGCATTTTGGCGACGGGCAGGCTTTCACCCGTCAGCATAGATTCGTTGACCGCGCTGCTGCCTTCCAGCACCGTGCCGTCAACGGGGATGGTTTCGCCCGGTTTGACTATCACGATATCGCCCGCCTTCAATTTGACGACGGCTGCCTCGCAGGTTTCCTGCGTATCGGGGTAATCGGGCATATGATGGCAAAACGCAGGAATCAGCTTGACCAGCCTCTCTGCGGCATCTCCTGCCTTACGGCGGGCGATTTGTTCCATAAAACGTCCGCCCAGCAGGAAAAACAGCAGCATGGCGATGGATTCGAAATACATCCCCTGTCCCGCATTGGTCGCAAGGCTGTAAACGCCGGCAATAAAGGTCATGATGATGGCGACGGTAATCGGCGTGTCCATACCGACGCGGCGGTTTTTCAAGTCGCGCAGCGTGCCTTGATAAAACGGAACGGCGCAGTAAAAGACAACCGGCAACACCATCAGGAAGCCGCCCCAATGGAGGATTTGTAGGAAATCTTCTTCAATGTCGTTGCCGTAAAGGTAGGTCGGCAGCGCGAACATCATCGTCTGCATCATCCCCAGTCCGGCAACGGCGAGGCGGACGATGTATTGTTTGCGTTCTTTTTGGTTGGCGGCTTCGATTTTTTGCGCGTCATAGGGTGCGGCGGTGTAGCCTGTCTGCCGGATTTTCAACAGAATGTCGGAAAGGCGGATTTTGCCGTCCTCCCAGACGACGCGGCAACGGTGCGTGCTGTAATTGAGGTCGATGCGGACGATGCCGTCTGTACGCAAAAGCTGCTGTTCGATCAGCCAGACGCAGGCGGCGCAGGTGATACCGCCGAGCATTAAAACCGCCTCGCGCGTGCCGCCGTGGGTTTCCACAAAGTCGGACTGGACTTCGGGCAGGTCGTACAGGCGGATTTGGTCGAGGATTTCTTGGGGCGGTAGCTCGGTTTTTTGCGCGTCGGCGGTGCGTTGTTTGTAATAACTGCCCAAGCCCGCGTCAATAATGCTTTGTGCGACCGCCTGACAACCGGCGCAGCAGGTTTCTCGGTCTTCGTTTTCGTAACGGACGGTCAGATGCAGGTTTTCGGGAACGTCCAGCCCGCAGTGGAAACAGGTTTTTTTCATGGCGTTTCGGTTTCGTCTGTGTTTGGTGCGGCGGCACAATACTCGACAATGGCTTCGCGCAGTGCGTCTATACCGGTATTTTCAGCAACGGAAATGCGGACGGCAGCAATTTTTCCCGCAGCGTCGCGCCATATGCCCGTGTTTTGTTCTTCAGACGGCAGCAGGTCGGTTTTGTTGTACACCTTGATGCACGGAATATCGCCGGCATGGATTTCTTGCAGTACGTTTTCCACGTCTTCAATCTGCTGTCCGCTGTTCGGGGCGGCGGCATCGACGACGTGCAGCAGCACATCAGCTTGCGCGGTTTCTTCCAGCGTGGCGGAAAATGCCGAAATCAGCTTGTGCGGCAAATCGCTGACGAATCCGACGGTATCGGTCAGGATAATGCTGCATTCGGGACTGATGTACAGCCGCCGCGCCGTCGTGTCGAGTGTGGCGAAAAGCTGGTCTTTCGCATATATGCCCGACTTGGTCAGCCGGTTGAACAGGCTGGATTTGCCGACATTGGTATAGCCGACCAGCGCAAACGTTTTGATTCTGCCCGATTCTCGGGACTTGCGGCGCAGGGCGCGCTGTTTTTTGAGGCTGGCAAGCTGTTTTTTCAAGACATTAATCCGATGGGCGATCAATCGGCGGTCGGTTTCCAGTTTGGTTTCGCCGGGGCCTTTCATGCCGATACCGCCGCGCTGGCTTTGCAGGTGTCCGTAACCGCGTATCAAGCGTCCCGCCAAATGGCTTAATTGTGCCAACTCGACTTGCAGCCTGCCTTCCTGCGTACGGGCGCGGCGGGCGAAAATCGCCAGAATCAGCCCTACCCTGTCCAATACGCGGCATTGGAAGATTTTTTCCAAATTGCGTTCCTGCGTGGGCGTGAGTTCGTGGTTGAATACGACCAAATCGATGCCGTCTGCGGCAACTGCTTCCGACAGCTCCGCCGCCTTGCCCGTGCCGACAAACAGCGCGGTGTGCGGACGGTCGCGTTTGGCTGTCTCCACGATGACGGGATCGCCGCCTGCCGCCTTGACCAGCTCGACGGCCTCCGCCAATGCCGTCTGAAAACCGTTCAGACGGGCGGCACTGCTGCCCGTACCGTCTTTGTCCAACATTACGCCCACCAGCATGACGCGTTCCGGTTGCGCTTGGGTACTGCCGTTGCGGCCTGTTCTGCCTGTCATGTATTCAATCCTGTAAATAAAGGGTAACGCCGCGTCCCGGGCTGTCTTCCGGGGCAAGCGTGATGCGGCTGCCCGTCATTCCGCCAACGCTGAAGACGATGCCGCCCGCCTCGTGCCTTCCTATGGACAGGCGGCTGCCGAGCCGCTGCCGGTAGGTATAACGGGTACACGCGTCCAAACACCAGCGTCCGCGCCAGTGGATGAAATATTTTTCGCCTTTTTTGACGGCAAGCGTCTCGCCGCCGTTTACCTCAAAATAAGGGTAATCGGGTTTTCGGGTTTTAAACTGCCATTTCGCCTGCGCGCGCCGTCCGTTGCGGACATAGTCGAATACCGCCGTATAAAGCGTGCCGTATTCCAAAGGCTTGAGCGGGAAAAGCGCGAATTGGTACGTGGTCAGCCTGCCGTTGGGGTCGTTGCCGGCGGTTAAAACCCTGACGGGGCGGATTTCGTTTTTACCCTGATACAGCTTGAAACTTTTCATCGTAATTTTGCCTGCCGCCTCGGAAAAATCAATGCTGGCAGGATTGCCCGTCATTTCATATCCCGGCACGGGGTCGGGACGTTCCCCGTAAAAATAAGGCAGTGCGCCGCTGCCAACCGGATAGGCTGTATAAAGCAGCTCTTGTGCGGGCATGACTTCGTCGGTGTACACGACCGCACCGTTGTGGCAGGCGTTGCGGTAATAGTGCCGTCCCGCTTCAGGCTGATTTCTGCCTTGGGCGCAATGCCGCTCAAACCTGCCGTTGCCCTGATTGAATACGACGACGGTTTTACCGTTTTCGCGCACAAATGCCGCTCCTGCCTCATCCGTATGGCGGTCAAGCAGGGAAAGGCGGTGGTAGATTGCGCTCATCAATCCGTCAACCTGGCGTTGCTGCGTGCGGATGTCGCTGTCGGACGATTCGACGGCTTCTTCTTCCGTGCTGATGTTTTCATGCACGCCGTTGTAGAGATACCCGGCAAGACGTGTGCGTTCGGTCAGCTTTCGGTCGGTATAGTGAGGATTATCGGGATGATATTCTCCATGTCCGTCTTCGGGATTGAGCGTGAGATAGCGTGCGTGCCTGCGGGCGGAGTTTTCCAAAACCGGCGCGTGTGCCAGCTCGTGCAACCCGATTTGGGCGCGGATGCGGTTGAGGTAGTGCAGTGCATCGCCGCCGTCCCTGATTTGCGGTGCGGACGGATAGACAAGTTCGCCCGCCGGCACGGATTGGTTTTGGGTATGGTAGAAAACGCCTGCCGCCGAACCCAACAGAAGCAGCCAGATAACAAGGGATTTCATGATGTCGCACTTTCACCCCGGCAACGGGATATTTCATGAAAACGGCAAACTTGAAAATCACGTTTCCGCTTGCCGATTGCCAAACCGGCAAACCTTTCATCGTGCCGATGCCGAACCCAATGCCGTCTGAACCTTCAGACGGCATCGGGTGCTTATTTGTCCACCCGGATGGGTGCAGGTTCGTATTGTGTCGATTCGTCGCCGTAATACAGCACGCCGAGTTTGATGGGGATGCGTCCCTGCGATTTGCGGTGGGCATTGGAATCGCGCAAGGAATAGGCGCAGCCGCAATATTCCTGCTGGTAGAAGTTTTCACGTTTGCTGATTTCAATCATGCGCGCGCTGCCTCCGCCTTTGCGCCAGTTGAAATCCCAATACACCACATCATCGTAAGGCGCGGCGGCGCGGCGGCCGCAGTCGTTGATTTGCGCCATATTTTTCCAGCGTGAAATGCCCAGCGAGCTGGTGAAGACGGGGAACCCGTGTTCATGCGCGTATTGTGCCGCTTTTTCAAAACGCATATCGAAACACATCGTACAGCGGATGCCGCGTTCCGGCTCAAATTCCATGCCTTTGGCTTTGGCAAACCATTCTTTGCGGTCGTTTTCGTAATCGTCGTCTTTGTCGATGAAGGGGATGCCGAACTTTTCCGCAAAGCGCACGTTTTCCTCTTTTCGGAGCATATATTCTTTGTGCGGATGGATGTTGGGATTGTAGAAATAAATGGTGTAGTCGATGCCGCTGGCGAGCATCGCCTCCATCACTTCGCCGCTGCACGGGGCGCAGCAGGAATGCAGCAGGACCTTTTTGTTGCCGCCGGGCGGAACGAGAATCGGGCGGGCTATATCGGTAACGATGCGTGTTGTGTCCATAGTTTCAAATAGATGTTCTGTTTGGTGCAAACGGCTATTTTATCAGAGCCGCCGCATGTAAAACAGGGTGTCAGGGCATCAGCCCGAGCTGCCTGAACGAACAGATGCTTTGCGCCGTTACGATAAAATGGTCGAGCAGCGACACATCAACCAGCGACATGGCCTGTGCCAGCCGCCTTGTGAACATGATGTCTTCCTGCGAAGGTTCGGGCGAGCCGCCCGGATGGTTGTGCGCGATAATCAGGCTGTCCGCATACTCGTCCAAAGCCAGTTTGACGATTTCGCGGATGTAAATCGTGTTTTCCGCAACCGTACCGCGCGACAACTCTCTGACCGCAATCAGTTGGTTTTGGCGGTTCAACAGCAGCGCGACGCTGACTTCGACTTTTTCCTGCCCCAAATGAAAGCGTAAATAATCAGCAACGGTATCGGGATCGGATAAGGTAATTTCTTCTTGCAATTCTTCCGCCAATATCCGCCTCCCGATTTCCCTGACTACGGCGAACTGTGTGAAACTTGCCGTCCCCATACCCTTGTATGCCGACAGTTTGCCGACCTCCGCGCTCATCAGCTTCCCCAAGCTGCCGAACTCCTGCAGCAAATAACGCGCCAAATCGACCGCGCTCATTCCGCGCGTCCCGACGCGTAAAAGGATTGCCAAAAGTTCGGCATCGCTCAACGCCGCCGCCCCGCGTTCCAACAGCTTTTCCCTTGGCCTTTCGCCTTCCGGCCATTGCTTGATGCTCATGTTTTCCCTTTTTTAAAATAGTCTGAGATGCCGTCTGAAACAGATGTTCCCACACGCCAAATATCCGAAATGCCGTCTGAACCGGATTTCCGCTTCAGACGGCATCTGTATTTCAAAACAGTCTTACGCCGTTTCTTCCAACTCGATTGAAGCCGCCAGAAGCGACAGGCGTGCCATTACGCCGTAAACGTAGAGGCGGTTGTGGACATTATCGACATCGCAGTCTTTTTCGGATCGCGGCATACCCAGCGAATCCCACTGCTCGAATACGCGCTTGCAGGCTTCGGGGGCTTCTTGCGAATTATCGCCATTACCGGTAGGAATACTGTTGGACAGCGGCACAAACACCATACCGCCGGCGTTGAGGTTTTCGTCCGCACCGCGCCCTTCGTGCACGCGGAAGAAGCCGCCGATGACGAAGCGGTCCATCATATAGACGACGGGTTCGCACACCGCGCCGTTTAAGGTTTCATAGGTATAAATCCCTTCTTGGACAATCACTTCGCTGACTTCCAAGCCTTCTTTCACCTTCGCCATTTTGTTGCGGTTTTTACGGCTCAAGCCGCGTACTTCGTCGGCGGACTTGACGCTCATCACGCCCATGCCGTAAGTACCCGCGTCGGCTTTGACAATCACGAAAGGCTGGTCAGTAATACCCAGTTCGTCGTATTTGGCTTGAATTTTCGCCAATACGCGCTCTACTGCGCCTGCCAACGCATCTTCGCCTTCCCGCCCTTGGAAATCCAAACCACCGATTTTTTCAAAATAAGGGTTAATCTGCCATTCGTCGATGTCAATCAACTTGGCAAATTCGGCGGCAACTTGGTTATACGCGCCGAAATGATCTGTTTTGCGACGCGTCGTCCAACCGCCGTGCAACGGAGGCAATACGGTTTGGCTGATGTCTTTGAGAATGTCGGGAACACCTGCGGACAAGTCGTTATTCAACAAGACGACGCAAGGCGAGAAACCGTCTGCAAGATGGACGCGCTCACGGGTACGCAATAAAGGTTCCAACAGGATTTTGTCGCCCAATGCGGTTTCAAATTCGGCCGGTTCGGTTACTTCCGGATTCAAGCTGCCCAAGCGCACTTCATACCCTGCCGAACGCAAAATCTCGCTGAGGGCGTAAACGTTTTGCAGGTAAAACGTATTGCGCGTATGGTTTTCAGGAATAATCAATACGGACTTTGCCGTTTCGCAGGCACGCTGCACCGCATCTTGCGCAGCAACCGCCGCCAGCGGGATAAAGTTGAGATTCAAATTATTGAAGCCGCCCGGAAACAGGTTCATATCGATAGACGAAATTTTGTAACCGGCGTTGCGGATATCGACCGAACCATAAAACGGCGGGCGGTGCGTGTTCCACTGCGTGCGGAACCACGCTTCGATTTTGGCGTGATTGGACAGGATTTTTGCCTCAAACGCCTGAAGTTGCGCCGAATGTTCGGGCGACATAACCGGTAATTTCATCTTTCGTCTGCCTCTGTGTGTTTTTTGACAAGGTACAGATAATAATGCCTTTGAAAGAATGACGACAAGTATTCTTTCATATCGGATCATTCTTTAGATATAACTGTTTACCAAAATGGACAATATGTCTAATTTTTTCGTTAAAATTGTTTACAAAATAACACCGACTCAAAAATTAGACAAAATCTGTTGCGCGGTGTAAAGAATACGTCTAAAATCCGCCCAATCCGCATCACCATTTATCCAAAAGAACAACATCATGACAGCACAAACCCTTTACGACAAACTCTGGAACAGCCACGTCGTCCGCGAAGAAGAAGACGGCACTGTCCTGCTTTACATCGACCGCCATCTGGTTCACGAAGTAACCAGCCCGCAGGCGTTTGAAGGTCTGAAAATGGCGGGGCGCAAGCTGTGGCGCATCGACAGCGTCGTCTCCACCGCCGACCACAACACCCCGACCGGCGATTGGGACAAAGGCATCCAAGACCCGATTTCCAAGCTGCAAGTCGATACTTTGGATCAAAACATCAAAACATTCGGCGCACTCGCCTACTTCCCGTTTATGGACAAAGGTCAGGGCATCGTCCACGTTATGGGGCCCGAACAAGGCGCGA
The DNA here is from genome assembly GCF_958267405.1 of Neisseria maigaei. Taxonomy (NCBI): domain Bacteria; kingdom Pseudomonadati; phylum Pseudomonadota; class Betaproteobacteria; order Neisseriales; family Neisseriaceae; genus Neisseria; species Neisseria maigaei. The sequence goes on from NZ_CATQFT010000003.1 coordinate 122,839, forward strand.
CCCTGCCCGGTATGACCGTCGTCTGCGGCGATTCGCACACCTCCACCCACGGCGCATTCGGCGCGCTGGCGCACGGCATCGGCACTTCCGAAGTCGAACACACGATGGCGACCCAGTGCATTACCGCGAAAAAATCCAAATCCATGCTGATTGCCGTTGACGGCAAATTAAAAGCGGGCGTTACCGCCAAAGACGTGGCGCTTTACATCATCGGGCAAATCGGCACGGCGGGCGGCACGGGTTACGCCGTTGAGTTCGGCGGCGAAGCCATCCGCAGCCTTTCGATGGAAGGCAGGATGACCCTGTGCAATATGGCGATTGAGGCAGGCGCACGTTCCGGTATGGTCGCCGTCGATCAAACCACCATCGACTATGTCAAAGGCAAACCTTTCGCACCCAAAGGCGAGGCATGGGACAAAGCCGTCGAGTACTGGCGCACGCTGGTGTCTGACGAAGGCGCGGTTTTTGATAAAGAATACCGTTTCAACGCCGAAGACATCGAACCGCAAGTTACTTGGGGCACGTCGCCCGAAATGGTTTTAAACATCGGCGGCAAAGTGCCGAATCCCGCCGAAGAAACCGATCCGGTCAAACGCAGCGGTATGGAGCGCGCCCTCGAATATATGGGTTTGAAGGCCGGCACGCCGCTGAACGAAATCCCCGTCGACATCGTATTCATCGGCTCTTGCACCAACAGCCGCATCGAAGACTTGCGCGAAGCCGCCGCCATCGCCAAAGACCGCAAAAAAGCCGCCAACGTACAGCGCGTGTTGATCGTCCCAGGCTCCGGTTTGGTTAAAGAACAAGCCGAAAAAGAAGGCTTGGACAAAATTTTCATCGAAGCCGGCTTTGAATGGCGCGAACCGGGCTGTTCGATGTGCCTTGCGATGAATGCCGACCGCCTCGCGCCAGGTCAACGCTGCGCCTCCACGTCCAACCGCAATTTTGAAGGCCGCCAAGGCAACGGCGGGCGCACCCACCTCGTCAGCCCCGCTATGGCAGCCGCCGCCGCCGTTACCGGACACTTTACCGACATCCGCATGATGGCATAAGTATTTTCAGGCGGTCTTTAAGAATTTGACGAGGCCGTCTGAAATATGTCCCGTAAGGCAGAAACGCCTTAATACTCAAACCAAGGAGTTTAACCATGAACAAACTTTTCGTTACCGCCCTGTCCGCCCTCGCCTTGTCCGCCTGCGCCGGCACTTGGCAGGGCGCGAAACAAGACACCGCCCGCAACCTTGACAAAACACAGGCCGCCGCCGAACGCGCCGCCGAACAAACAGGCAACGCCGTCGAAAAAGGCTGGGACAAAACCAAAGAAGCCGTCAAAAAAGGCGGCAATGCCGTCGGACGCGGCATTTCCCATATTGGCGAAAAAATCGAAAACGCCACCGAATAACCGATTCGCGATGCCGTCTGAAACCGTTTCAGACGGCATCGTCAGCACAAGACGCAAACCCATGAAAGCCTTTACCAAAATTACCGCCATCGTCGCCCCGCTCGACCGCAGCAACGTCGATACCGACGCCATCATCCCCAAACAATTTCTGAAATCCATCAAACGCAGCGGCTTCGGCCCTAATGCCTTTGACGAATGGCGTTACCTCGACCACGGCGAACCGGGCATGGATAACAGCAAACGCCCGCTGAACCTCGATTTCTCCCTGAACCAACCACGCTATCAAGGCGCGCAAATCCTGTTGACGCGTAAAAACTTCGGTTGCGGCTCTTCACGTGAACACGCCCCTTGGGCATTGGACGACTACGGCTTCCGCGCCGTCATCGCCCCCAGCTTTGCCGACATCTTCTTCAACAACTGCTACAAAAACGGACTTTTGCCCATCGTGTTGACCGAAGAACAGGTTGACTGGCTTTTCAAAGAAGTCGAAGCCAACGAAGGCTATCGGCTCTCCATCGACCTTGCCGAACAAACCCTGACCACCCCTAGCGGCGAAACATTCACATTCGACATTACCGAACACCGCAAACACTGCCTCTTAAACGGCTTGGACGAAATCGGACTGACCCTGCAACACGCCGACGAAATTCACGCCTTTGAAGAAAAACGCCGCCAAAGCCAGCCTTGGCTGTTTAACGGTTAAAACCTATGCCGTCTGAAGGCCGTTCAGACGGCATTCCTGATAACAATAATTGCTGCGGCTAATGTAAACAGAGGGGCGATAAATTGCTTTCATCTTTTAAGCTGGCTTAGCAACACTCTAAATTAATGCAATAATGCAACTCTCCATTTCAAATAAATTTTTAGATTTTTAATATGCAACAAATTAAATTTATTGACTTATTTTCCGGAATGAGCGGCATCAGGAAAGGATTTGAACAAGCTTGTCGGAAACAGTCGGTTGCTTGCGAATGTGTTTTTACTTCAGAAATCAAACCGGCAGCTTTGGAAGTATTGAAGCAAAACTACCCTGATGAAGTGCCGTATGGAGATATAACGAAAATTGAAACAGGGGATATTCCCGATTTTGACATCCTGTTGGCAGGCTTCCCTTGTCAGGCTTTTTCTTTCGCCGGAAAAAGATTAGGCTTTGAAGATACACGGGGAACGCTTTTCTTTGATGTGGCAAGGATTTTAAAGGCAAAAAAACCAAAAGGTTTTATTTTGGAAAATGTGGAAGGATTGGTGACACACGATAGAAAAGATTCAACACAAAAAATAGGGCGCACCCTGACCGTTATTTTGGAAACCTTGGAAGCATTGGGCTACTATGTTTCTTGGAAAGTTTTAAATGCAAAAGATTTCGGCATTCCCCAAAACAGGAAGCGCATTTATCTGACAGGCAGTTTGAAATCCAAACCCGACTTATCTTTCGAAACAAGCCCAAGTCCGAAATTAAAAAATATTTTGGAATCGGGACTGCCTACTGAAAGCAGCCCTTTCATCAAAAAATTGCTAAAAAAATTTCCCCCGTCCGAACTGTACGGAAAATCAGTAAAAGACAAACGGGGAGGGAAAAACAATATTCACAGTTGGGATATTGAATTAAAAGGCGCAGTAACCGAAGAAGAGAAGCAATTGTTAAATATCCTTCTAAAAGAACGGAGGAAAAAAAAATGGGCTTCAGAAATCGGCATAGATTGGATGGATGGGATGCCTTTGACAAAAGCGCAAATTTCAACTTTCTATAAACACCCCGATCTCCAAAATATTTTGGACAGCCTGACAGATAAAGGCTATTTGGTTTTAGAGCATCCGAAACAAAAAATTGGCGGGCAAAGAATCAAAGATGAATCCCTGCCCAAAGGCTACAATATTGTTTCGGGTAAAAAATCTTTTGAAATCAATAAAATATTAGATCCAAACGATGTTGCGCCAACCTTGGTTGCAATGGATATGGAGCACCTTTTCGTCGTTGACAACGGCGGTTTGCGTACACTTACCGGAAAAGAAGGGTTACGCTTATTCGGCTATCCGGACGATTATTCGTTTGATATTCCCAAAAAAGACAGATGCGATTTATTGGGTAATACCGTTGCCGTCCCTGTGATTAAGGCGGTATCTGAAAGACTCCTGCATACTTTATAAACCGACAGGGATAAAATGATAAAACTTACTGCACAACAAATATTTGATAAGTTGCTGGATGAAGAAAAAATCTTATCGGCTAATGGTCAAATTAGATTTTTCTTAGGCGATGTGGATATTATCGTCAAACAAAAAGATGTTGTCGGCAACATCATTCAGGAATGGCTCGGCGGATGGTTGAGAAAAAGGGAAATTGAATTTGATGTTTCAACCAATACCCAAATGCCTCCCGATTTCTTTTTAAATAAAAAAGACCGCAGCAGAGAATTGTTGGAAGTAAAGGCGTTCAACCGAAATGCCAGCCCGGGTTTTGATATTGCAGATTTTAAAATGTATTCTGATGAAATCATTCATAAGCCCTATATGCTGGATGTAGATTATTTAATATTCGGTTACGATATGGATGACAACGGCAATGTAACCATCAAGGATTTATGGCTTAAAAAAGTATGGCAAATTACCAGAAGCATGGATGGGTGGGCAATTAATCTTCAAGTCAAAAAAGGCGTGGTGCATAAAATCCGCCCGGGTGTTTGGTACAGCATAAATAAAAAGAATATGCCTATGTTTGAATGCTTGGAAGATTTTGTTTCCGCAATTGAAGAAACCGTTTATCAAAACCCGGCAACACGGCATAACGCATCCTTATGGAAAAAGAAATTTGAGGAAGCCTATAAAAAACACTACAACCGATCGATTTCCATACCCCGTTGGCACGAAATTGCACACAAATACAAAAAGAAATAACCCTTCAACCATCAACCCATAAGGAAACTTGAAATGACCAAACATATCGCCATCCTCCGAGGCGACGGCATCGGCCCTGAAATCGTCGCCGAAACCGTCCGCGTACTCGACAAACTGATCGCCCAAGGCTTGGATGCCAACTACGAATACGCACCTTTGGGCGGCGAAGCCTATGACGAATACGGCCATCCTTATCCCGAATTTACGCAAAACCTCTGCCGCAAAGCCGATGCCGTCCTGCTCGGCGCGGTCGGCAGCCCGCAATACGACAATCTAGACCGTCCATTGCGTCCTGAGCGCGGTCTGTTGGCGATTCGTAAGGATTTGAACCTGTTTGCCAATTTGCGCCCCGCCATCCTCTATCCCGAGCTAGCCAACGCCTCCACGCTCAAGCCTGAAATCGTTGCCGGTTTGGATATTTTGATTGTGCGCGAACTGACCGGCGATATTTATTTCGGCGAACCGCGCGGCATCCGCGTTCTGGAAAACGGCGAACGTGAAGGCTACAACACCATGAAATACAGCGAAAGCGAAATCCGCCGTATTGCCCACGTTGCCTTCCAATCCGCCCAAAAACGCAGCAAAAAAGTCTGCTCCGTAGGCAAAGCCAACGTTTTGGAAACCACCGAACTGTGGCGTGAAATCTTTGAAGAAATCGGCAAACAATATCCCGATGTCGAGCTTTCCCATATGTACGTCGACAACGCCGCCATGCAGCTCGTACGCGCGCCCAAACAATTTGACGTGATTGCCACCGGCAACATCTTCGGTGACATTCTGTCTGATGAAGCCTCCATGCTGACCGGCTCCATCGGTATGCTGCCTTCCGCTTCTTTGGACGAAAACGGCAAAGGCCTGTACGAACCGTCTCACGGCTCCGCCCCCGACATCGCCGGACAAAACAAAGCCAACCCACTGGCCACCATCCTCTCACTTGCCATGCTGCTGCGTTACAGCCTGAACGACGAAGTCCGCGCGCAACAAGTCGAAAACGCCGTCCAAAAAGTGCTGCAACAAGGCTTGCGCACCGGCGACATTTACGAAGAAGGCACGAAACTCGTTTCCTGCTCCGAAATGGGCGATGCAGTACTCGCCGCCTTGTAAAAGGCCGTCTGAAAACCCAAAGCGCGGACGACTCCGCGCTTTTTTCATTAGGGCTGTCGACATTTAATTTTCCCGGTGGATTTTTGTTTGCAACGCGGAAGATTCAAGGCGTAAACCGTAACAAGGTTGGATACCTGGTAAGAATTTCCAACGCAGAAGATGTCGCTTTAGGGATAAAAAAACACTGAAACGATTGAATATCGACAGCTCCCAGTATTGCCCTTCTCAGGTTTCAGACGACCCCATCATCAAATCAAGGTAAATCCACCGTTCGCCCTTAAGAAATGATATGCATTCTTTCCTATGTTAAGATAAGCATCTTTACAGCCTCACACAAAGGAAAGAATCATGAAAAAAATCATCTTCGCCGCGCTCGCAGCAGCAACCATCGGTACTGTCTCCGCCGCCACCTACAAAGTAGACGAATATCACGCCAACGCCCGTTTCTCCATCGACCATTTCAACACCAGCACCAACGTCGGCGGTTTTTACGGTCTGACCGGTTCCGTTGAGTTCGACCAAGCAAAACGCGACGGTAAAATCGACATCACCATCCCCGTTGCCAACCTGCAAAGCGGTTCGCAACACTTTACCGACCACCTGAAATCAGCCGATATCTTCGATGCCGCCCAATATCCTAACATCCGCTTCGTTTCCACCAAATTCAACTTCAACGGCAAAAAACTGGTTTCCGTTGACGGCAACCTGACCATGCACGGTAAAACCGCTCCCGTCAAACTCAAAGCCGAAAAATTCAACTGCTACCAAAGCCCGATGTTGAAAACCGAAGTTTGCGGCGGCGATTTCAGCACCACCATCGACCGCACCAAATGGGGCGTGGACTACCTCGTTAACGCCGGTATGACCAAAAGCGTCCGCATCGACATCCAAATCGAGGCAGCCAAACAATAAATCTTGATACGAGTCAATAAAAATGCCGTCTGAAATATTTCAGACGGCATTTTTATTTTCATCATAACAAATTTGCTATATCATAAGCAGCCGCGACCTGCAGGCCAAAGACGTTTTGGGCGACGGCGACGTGCTGACCGCCCATGATTTGAAAACCAAACGCGCCGTCTCACTCGGTCAGACTTTGGAAAAAGTCGGCGGCGTACAAAACGCCGGTTTCGGCCCCAACACCGGTCTGCCTCAAATCCGCAGCTTGAGCGGTTCGCGCGTCTATATCAGCGAAAACGGCATGGGTGTGTCCGATATGGCCGCAATCAGCGGCAACCTGCCGACCATGGTCAACCCGTTTTTAGCAGATAAAATTACGGTTTTGAAATCCTCAGCGGCAGTCCTGTACGGCGGCAACGCCATCGGCGGAGCGGTTGATGTCGATACCGGCATCATCCCGCACAAACTGCCGGAACAAGACTTCGGCGGCAAAATCGAATTGAGCGGCGGCTACAACACCCCGCACAACGAAGCCTTCCGTTTCGACGGCAAGACCGGTAATTTCGCATGGCATCTTGATGCTTCCAACAGCCAAATTTCAGGCTACCGCATCCCCGGCTCAAGCAAGCCCGACTTGTGCTACGACCCGGCGAACCGCCTCAACTCGCGCCTGATGTGGTCTTGCCAGATTACTCCCGTTATTACTGAAGAATTGAACCCGGGCTATTACCGATATGTTCACAAAGGTGGCAGAGCATGGCTGAATGAGTTGGAGAAAAAGTACGGCGAACACCTCGATGATTCAGAAATGTACAAGTTGAACAAACCTTCATGGGGCAATTCTGCAGATTGGATTGACAATCCGCTTTACGACGGTTCGAAAGAGTTCCGTAAAACCACCGTCCACGCCATGCGCGACGATACGCCCGTCCGCGAAGGCCGCCTGGGCAACAGCAGCCTGAAAAACCGCAGCGTTTCATTCGGCGGCAGCTATATCGGCGAGAGAGGCCACATCGGTGCCGCTGTCAGCCGCAGCCTGTACCATTCCGGTATTCCCGGTTTCTCCTATTACAATATCGACGGCAACGGCAACCGCAAACTTGCCGCCGAACCCGCATCCGTCTATTCTCAGCAAACACGCTGGCTTGTGGACGCACTTTACCGTCCGCAATCCTCTTGGGTGGACAACGTCAGCTTCCTGACCTCATACACCGATACGCCGAATACCGAACTCTTGGGCTCGACCAAGGTTAACAGCCTCGACAGCCGTACCCTCCAAAACCGTATCGAGCTGAACCACCACTTCTCCTCCCTGTTTAACGGTAGCATAGGGGCCGACTACAAACGCCGCCATACCGAATCTTCGGGCTTGAACGGCAAACGTACCGGCAATTATTCCTACCTGCCCGATACGAACAGTCGTGAATACGGCATATTTGTCTTGGAAAACCTCAAATACCGCAACTATGAAGCCTCGCTCGGTTGGCGTTATGGCAATGTCCGCCACGGCCTTGACTTGGGCAGCTACAAAACAGCCCGTAATACTGGTTCCAAAAAAGGATCTGAGCAACGGAGCAGCCTCAAATACAGCCTCAACAGCTTCCATGCGTCAACCGGTTGGAAACCCCTTTCGTTTTGGAAAATAAATGCCCGTTACAGCCGCTCCCAACGCGCGCCGGAAATTAACGAACTCTATGCAAGCGGCAGCCATTATGCGCAACTTGCTTCGGAAAATCATTTTTCCGATTCCGTCTTACGTCCGGAAACTGCCAGAACATGGGAATTCGGCAACGAATTCGCGTGGAACGGCGGCAAACTCCGCGCCAACTATTACCAAACCCGATTCAACGACTACATTTATCTGTCTGACTCTGCACATGACGGCGGCGACCACCTGCCGACCAAATACTGGCGTGCGGCAGATACCCGCATCCAAGGTTTGGAAATCGAGCTGACCCAACTTTTCGACCTGAAACAATACGGACAACTCGAACTGCGCCTGTTTGCCGACAGGGTCCGCAATCATGCCGACGACAAAGACAGTAGGAATGCGGACTCAAACCGCCTGCGCAATGACGGCTACTATATGCCCAACCTGCCTGTTTCCCGCTACGGGCTGGGTGCAAGCTGGAACAAAGGAGCATGGCAAATCGGCAGCAGCCTGACCCGCTACGCCGCTGCCAAACACACTGGAAACATGGCTGCAGCATACAAAGAACCCTCACTCGGCTCCTACGCCCTGCTCGATGCCTATGTCAGCCATACGCAAAAACACGGCAGATACAGCACAGAATGGTTCTTGGACGGCCGAAACCTGACCAACCGTACCGCGCGCGCGCAAAACTCCATACTCAAATACATTGCGCCGCTGCCCGGACGTTCCATCCGCACCGGTGTGAAAATTTCGCTGTAAACATCAAATACCGCCTGTAAACGAAATGCCGTCTGAACATTCTTCAGACGGCATTGATTTATTTCAAACACCGATACGGCGTTTAATCTGCCACTTTTTTCAATTCTGCACGCATATCACCGATAACCGCCTTGTAATCCGGTTTGCCGAAAATCGCAGAACCTGCCACAAAGGTATCTGCGCCGGCTTGAGCAACGGCGGCGATATTGTCGGTTTTGATGCCGCCGTCCACTTCAATGGCAATACGTCTGCCGCTTTTCTCTTCATAGCGGTCAAGCATGGCGCGAACCTGTCTGATTTTTTCCAAAGTGTGCGGAATGAAGCTCTGACCGCCGAACCCGGGGTTGACCGACATCAGCAAAACCATATCCAGCCTGTCCAACACGTTTTCCAACACATATACGGGCGTTGCCGGATTCAACACCAGCCCCGCCTGACAGCCCATATCCCGAATCAGGCTCAAGCTGCGGTCGATATGGCGGCTCGCTTCGGGATGGAACGTGATGATCGATGCTCCTGCTTTGGCAAACGACTGAATCAGGTCGTCAACGGGTTCGACCATCAGATGCACATCGATCGGCACGCCCGCATAAGGCTTCAATGCCGCGCAAACCATAGGGCCGAAAGTCAGGTTCGGCACATAATGGTTGTCCATCACGTCAAAATGGATCAGATCTGCACCCGCCGCAATGACGCTTTCCACCTCTTCGCCAAGCCGTGCAAAATCTGCCGATAAAATGCTGGGTGCGATACGGTAAGTAGTCATGTTTTTTCCTTCAATATCCTTTTATAGTGGATTAACAAAAATCAGGACAAGGCGACGAAGCCGCAGACAGTACAGATAGTACGGCAAGGCGAGGCAACGCCGTACTGGTTTTTGTTAATCCACTATACGTTCCGATTCCGCCGTTATGTCTGCCTGCCGGACATACGTACGCATTATTAACAAAAGTTAACCGCGATAATACCATCTTTCACACGTCAATCTAGTATATTTCCTAAAATTTCCAACAAGAGGAAAAGCCGTGCCACTGCCCGTTTCCAGCCATTTTGCCAAACCTGTTGCCTCTTTTTTCGGTATGGCTTTGCTTTCCTGTCAGATTTCCTACGCCGCGCCGTCTTATATTTCCCTAACCGATTTCCAACCGAACTGCGACATACGCCGGCTTGAGCTTAGCCAAGAGCAGCGCAACGACCTGCGTAAAATCCGCGCCGCTTTCAAGCTGGCAAACGACAAAGCCAAACTCAAAGGCATACGCTCCGAACGCAGCCGCCGCCAAGCCATTGTCGGAATCATCTCTTCAGATGCTTTCGACCGCAGCGAAGCACGCGGTTATGTCGAAAGCCGATACCACTCCAGCATGGATTTTGCGGTGGACGAGTTGGAAATCCAACACCGTTTCTTCCATATCCTCACACCTCAACAGCAGCAAATGTGGCTTTCTTCCTGCCTCAAATAATCCCCGAAACGCTCACGGCGCACGTTGCTCCGGCAGCCTGCCCGCCCAGTCGCAGGCAAACTGCCAAGCGGAACGTCCCGAGCGGTTGCCCCGCATCTGCGCCCACTGCAACGCCGCCGTCCGGGCGGCTTCGTCATATGGCACATCAAAATCTTCCAACCAGCTTTGCACTGCCGACAGATAATCGTTTTGATCGAACGGATAAAAGCTGAGCCACAATCCGAAACGGTCGGACAAAGATACTTTTTCTTCCACCGCTTCTTTCTGATGGATTTCTCCGCGCACGCCTGTCGTACCTGCGTTTTCATCAAAATATTCCGGCATCAGGTGCCGTCTGTTGGAAGTCGCGTACACCAGCACGTTGGCGCAACGTTGGGACAAACCGCCGTCCAACGCGGTTTTCAATGCCTTATAGGTTTCGTCGCCGCTTTCAAATGACAAATCGTCGCAAAATACAATGAATTTTTCCGGGCGTTCCTTCAAAAGCGTCAACAGATACGGCAGGCCGATCAAATCGCTTTTATCGACTTCGATCAGGCGCAACCCCTTATCCGCATATTCGTGCAGCAGGGCTTTGACCAGCGAGGATTTGCCTGTTCCGCGTGCGCCGCTCATCAATACGTTGTTCGCGGGTCTGCCGGCTATGAACTGTTCGGTATTACGCACCAGCAATTCGGTCTGCCTGCCGACGCCGGCAAGCCGCGACAAAGGGAAAACGTGCGGATCGGGCAAGTGTTCCAAAAAACCTTTTTTGCCCGCACTCTGCCAGCGGAAGGCAAGCGCGTTCCAATCCGTATGCCCGGGTTCGGGCGGAAGCACGGCATCCAAACGCCGCAAAACGGCATAGGCTTTATCGAGAAATTCGTTCAATTCCATCTCTACCTCACTTTGCATATCTTTGCGCCATCAGCCGTTCGACGGTATCGACGATTGCCTGCGTATTCGGATCGATTTCGATGTTGATCCTGTCTCCGGCCTTTCTGCTGCCGAACAGCGTCCGTTCCAAAGTTTCAGGAATCAGATGGACATTGAAACGGCTGTCTTCGACTTTGCCTATGGTCAGGCTGCAACCGTCCAAGCCGACGAACCCTTTGGTCAGGATATAGGGTTTGAGTTCGTACGGGAGCGCAAACCAAACCGTGCGGTTGAACCCGTCCTGTTCAATTTCGACAATGGGCACGGTTGCCATAATGTGTCCGCTCATGACGTGTCCGCCGATTTCGTCGCCGAAACGCGCCGCCCGTTCGATGTTGACGCAATCGCCTTCCTTTAACAGCCCCAAATTGGTTTTTGCCAAAGTTTCCGCCATTAAATCGAAGCTGACGCGGTTTCCTTCGATTTCGGTAATCGTCAGGCAGCAGCCGTTGTTGGCGACCGATGCGCCGCGTTGCAGATTGTCCGCCGCCTCTTGCGGAAGCTCGACGACATAAGTCTGAAACGCCTCCGACGGGCGGTGGATTGCCGTCAGTTTTCCCAATCCTTGAACAATGCCTGTAAACATAATCCTGTTTCCCTATGTCGGTAAAATAGTGCAAATTGTAGCATTTCCCCGCGAAAAATGCCGTCTGAAACGCCTTCAGACGGCATTGTGCCTCCGGTTCGGGCAAAAACCGCCCAGTACGGCCTGACTTTTCCTTTCAGCGCCGGTCGGCAGTGTTGCCCTTATCCCTCCTGCAAATCGGTTTGCGTGTTCAAGTCGGCAAAATGCCCGTCAAACTCGAATCTGACCGGCCGCGCCCTTTGCTGCTGCAACCAGCTCCTCAATGTTTTCATACCCGAAAACAGATAAGGAATCGCGCTTTGCAGAATTTGCGGACGGATATACATAATGTTGTAGTACATCGTTACCGGCGTTTCCACATAAAACGCATTGCACAACGGTGTGCGTTTGGAGACGCTTTCAAAGCACGCGACCAAATCGTCCGGCAGATACGGCATATCGCACGGCACAACCAAAAGCCAGTCGGCAGTCGCCAACTGCAAATCGTTGGCTGCGGTACACAATGCCGAAAGCGGGCCGAAATGCTGCCACTGCCGCGCATCGGGAAAAACGTGCGGGCTGCGGCGGGCATATTCTTCCAAATTCCGGTTGGTACTGATGGCGATATGGCTGACCTGCGGCCTGACCCTGTCGATGACATGGTCTATCAGTGCCTTACCGCCCAAAAGAGCAAGCCCCTTGTCCTCGCCTCCCATACGGCTCGCCTGCCCACCGGCCAGTATCAGAGCAAAAGTTTTCATTGCGGATGTTCTCTTGGAAAAGTTCGAGGTTTTCATGATTGCAGTCTGCTGTTTCCAATAGTTCAAAATGCCGTCTGAAGCAGACGGCAAATAAATTCATATTATTTGAATTTTATCATAACATGATTTAACACTGAAGCGGTACGGATTAAGTTTTCCTTAACCAATTCTTTCTGAGCAGTTGTATCTAATCCCAAAGAATGATATTGTTTGCATTATTTGGAACAATTTTTCGCCGAGCATGATACTGCCAGCCCGTTTTTCAGACGGCATCAGCCTTTCCCTTCGCCTGAAACTCCTGACCGGACTGTGGGTCGGGTTGGCGGCACTGTCTGTCGTTTTGACACTGCTGCTCTCTTTGCGCTTGGAAAACGCGGCCTCCGTCATCGAAGAGGCGGGCAACTTGAGAATGCAGGCATACCGTCTGGCATACATGGCGGGTGAAGGCTCGCCCCGCGCACAAATCGACAATCAGATTGCCGAATTTGAAAAAAGTTTAAAACGCATTGCCCAAAGCGATGCCATCCATCCGCTGATTCCCTCCGACACCCCCCTTGCCTACGATTTGATACAATCCATGCTGATTATCGACTGGCAGGCAAACATCCTTCCCTCGCTGCAGGCCTACCGCCGCCCGACACAAGTCGAACTTTACCGCTTTGCCGGCAATATCGAACTGTTTTTGCAGGCATTGGAAAATGCCAACGAAAAAAACACATGGTGGCTCAGGCGGTTTCAATGGGCGATTATGCTGATGACGCTGGTGTCGTCTGTACTGATGCTTTTTTGGCATCAAATCTGGGTTATCCGCCCGCTTCAGGCATTGGGAGAAGGTGCGGAACGTATCGGTCAGCGGCATTTCGACATCCCTGTTCCCGAAGACGGTACGCCCGAATTCAAACAGGTCGGCCGCTGTTTCAACCAAATGGGCGGCAAACTCAAAGCCCTGTACGACAATTTGGAAGGGCAGGTTGCCGAACAAACCCACAACCTTGAAAAGCAAAACCGCAACCTGACCCTGCTGTACCGGACCACGCGCGACCTGCATCAATCCTATACGCCGCGACAGGCGGCGGAAGAATTTTTGAACCACATCCTGCCCGCCGTCGGCGCGCAATCCGGCAGCATCTACCTGGAAAACGGTTCAGACACAGACATTTCCGTCCATACGGCCGAACACGGCAAAAAGCCCCCTTTGGAAAAATACCATGACGAAACCTTCCCCATCGAATATCAAAACGAGAAACTGGGTATGCTTTCGCTCAGCTTTTCAGACGGCATTTCCCTCACCGGAGACGACCGCACACTGCTTCAAACACTGATTCGGCAATTGGGTGTATCGCTTGCCGGTGCGAAACAGGAAGAAGAAAAACGCCTACTTGCGGTATTGCAGGAACGCAGCCTGATTGCACAGGGGCTGCACGACAGCATCGCACAAGCATTAACGTTCCTGAACCTACAGGTACAGATGCTGGAAACCGCCTTTGCCGAAAACAAACGGGAGGAAGCCGCAGAAAACATCGGCTTCATCAAAACAGGCGTGCAGGAATGTTATGAAGATGTCCGCGAACTGCTGCTCAACTTCCGTACCAAAATCAGCAACAAAGAATTTCCAGAAGCCGTTGCCGACCTGTTCGCGCGCTTCACGCAACAGACCGGCACGACTATCGAAACCGCTTGGAAAAACGGCACGCACCTGCCTACACAGGACGAGCAGCTCCAAATGATTTTCATCCTTCAAGAAAGCCTGTCCAACATCCGCAAACACGCCCGCGCCACCCATGTAAAATTCACCCTTTCCGAACACGGCGGACGCTTTACCATGACCATCCAAGACAACGGACAAGGTTTCGACACGGAGAAAATAGGAGAACCTACGGGCAGCCATGTCGGGCTGCACATCATGCAGGAGCGTGCCAAGCGCATCCGTGCCGTTTTAGAAATCCGTTCCCAAGCCCAACAGGGAACCACCGTCTCACTGACGGGCGCACCCAAAGAAAGCCTACTATGACCATCAAAATCATCCTGATAGACGACCACACCCTCTTCCGCAGCGGCATCAAAGCCCTTTTGTCGCGCCAACACGGTTTTGAAGTCATCGGCGAAGCCGCAGACGGCCTTTCAGGCATCAAAATGATCAGCCGGCTGCAACCCGATGTCGTCCTGCTTGACCTTGATATGCCCGGTATGAACGGACGCGAAGCACTCTCCCAAATCATCAGCATCAATCCGCAACAGGCAGTGATTATGCTGACCGTTTCCGAAGACAACGACGATTTGACCGAATGTATGCGCATCGGCGCGCGCGGCTACCTGCTGAAAAACATCAACGCCGACTTTCTGCTCGAAAGCATACGCAAAGCCGCAGAAGGCGATAATGTATTCTCGCCCGAGATGACCGCCAAACTCGTCAAAAGCCTGATTTCCCCGCAACCCGCCCACGGGACGCAGCCGCTCTCCTCACTTACCCCTCGTGAACTGGAAATCTTGGGCTATCTCGCCGCAGGACACAGCAACAAAATCATCGCCCGCCACCTCGATCTTGCCGAATCCACCGTCAAAGTCCACGTTCAAAACCTGCTCCGCAAACTCAACCTCAGCAGCCGTGTACAGGCCGCCGTTT
Source organism: Neisseria maigaei (assembly GCF_958267405.1). Taxonomy (NCBI): domain Bacteria; kingdom Pseudomonadati; phylum Pseudomonadota; class Betaproteobacteria; order Neisseriales; family Neisseriaceae; genus Neisseria; species Neisseria maigaei. The sequence continues at coordinate 137,877 of NZ_CATQFT010000003.1, forward strand.
ACGCCATCCGGCACAACGTCCCCCAACCTGTGCTGGAATAGGCGTTCAGACGGCATCGGGTCCGGAAGGAAAGCAATGCGCCCCTTTGACGGGGTGCAATATATAAGGGACGGCATCCGGTGTGCCGTCCCTTTAAGTACGCCATTACCGCCGCCCCGAACGGGATGGCAGGCGGTTTATTTCCAAGAATATTTCATCCCCGCAGTGCCTTGGCAGCCGTGATGTTTGTTGCTGCCGAATGATTTTCCGCAACGGGCATCGGCATAAAGGTAAGTATTTTCACTTAAGGAGAATTGAGTGCCCAAGCCTAATTCCCACCAAGTGCGGGCAAACTTCCCGGCTAATTTGTCCGACCCGATTAATGCGTTGCCCCTTGCTTTAAAATCGTGCCAAATATTGCCGGTAAAATAATAGGTGCGCGTGCGTTGCTTATCGTTCGGTTGGTTATGCGCCAAACGGAAACCGACACGGCCGCGCAAACCGTAACCTTTTTGCGAAACGGAACGGGTGCCGTCGTTAAAGTTGCCTAAGCGCAAATATTGTGCAATCAGTTGCGTTTGCGGCTCTAAAATCCAGCTATCCCCGTTGTTGGTTTTATCTTTACCTAAGGCGTAAGGGCGGCCGGTTTCCACTGAAAGGGCTGCACCCCAGCCGTGATTTCTCGCACCTGTGCCGTCAACCGCAGAATAACGGTTATTTAACCAAGAGAATTGCCCCACCCAGTCGATGTAAGTGCCATTTTCATTGTAACGCGTATCGGTTACGCCAAGATTAAGTGCGGTAGTTTTTACGTGGGAAGTTAATTTATCTGCAATCACGATGCCGTTTTTCGCGCGGTATTCATCATAGAATTTGCTGTGAGAACGTAATGCGCCGAAATACAAGCCGGTAAAACGCCGGGTAAGTTTGCCCTCATCATCTTGTTTGGTTTTAACATCAAAATCGTGTCCCACTTGGAAGCCGTACATATTGGTTTTGAAACCAAAACGTTCTTTTCCATCGAGTTTGAGGTGTTTGCCGATTACGCGCCCCCAAGATTGTTTTTCCACATCTTGCCAATAACTGCCTTGCTTGTCCCAAGAAAGGGTTTGGTTTTCGCCACGGCGTTGGTGGAGCGTATCCAGCATCACATAGCCTGATTCCAAGTTTTGACGCGGAACGAGCGTATAAGCCGGCGCGCTTGGCGTGATGATGGTTTTATCTTGATTCGGCGTGGTTAAAGTCCAGAAGTATTCTGTCGCGCCTGCCTCATCTTTGCGTGAAACCAATTGCAATTCCCCCGCCCCTGTGGTTTTTGCTGTACCGGTAAAGGTTGAGCGCGTATTGTAAGCGTAAGGTTTGGTTGCATCCGTAGAATTTATTTCACCGTTTGCTGTTCCTTTGTCATCGCCTAAAACTTTAATAACAGGGACACTACGTTTGTAGCGATCGGCAAGTTCGCCGATTGAGCCATCAATAACATTTTCAGTACCATCTGTTTTAACGGCTTTAACAGTCGTATTACCGGAGGCATCACCCGTAATCGTTAATAAATCTGATTCTGAATTTGCACCGAGATAATTTCCCGGGGTATTCCATTTGGTGTTTACTTCTAACACGCCGTTATTACCAACATAATCCCCTTCAATGGTCAGTTTGTCTGCATAGGATTGATTCGCGAGGGTGATGATACCGCCATTGGTGAATGTTCCCTTTTCAAATACAGAAGTTGTACCAGATAAAGAAATGACTTGATCAGATAGGGTCAGCGTGCCGCCTGATAGCAATGTAGTCCCTTCGGGGGTTGTTAATGACGTGCCTTTTTCAAGGTTAAACTTTGCCTTTGTCAGTTTTACCGTTCCAATATCCGATGTGTATTCTATTGTCCCGTTCGCAATTTTTAGCACGCCGTCTGTAATAGGGAGTGTCAACTTAAATGGTTTTTCTGTCCCATCAGGCTTAATGAGTGTGCCGGATGCGTTAAATAATAATCCTTCCGGAACGGTAATGGTTCCATCGGTAATTTTTTTACTGATGCTTGCATTGCTGTGATTATGTATTAATTGAATTTTATAGTCGGTGCCTGCCCCTGCCGCATTTTTTGAAGCATCCAGTACCCCACCATTGGCAAGATTCACATCATAAGCGGTCGCACGTTGGACAGCTTCATCGGCTTTCGGTGCCAATTCCCAAGTTGCTTTATGATCAACGACAACATTAAGCTTAGAGCTTAAGCCCGCCCTTGAATGCTGATGCGTCAGGCCGACTGCTTTTGCCTGATTATCCAGCGTAAAAGTGAGATCTGAGGCTTTGGTTTTTGCTAATTTTGTTTCAGCCAACCAACCTTTGTTTGCCGCCCTTGCTTCAGATTGCTCACCTTTTAATAAGAATTTTGCATTTTCAGCAACAAATTCCCCATTGTTAAACCAGCTGGCGACGCGGCTTCCTGCAACAGATACCGCAATGCTGTTTACATGCTTGGCATCCGCGACAATCAATGAGGCATTTTCAGAAGCGGTTGAAATTTTAGTATTATTTAACCGCACTTCTTGATCTTTGTTTGGTTCGTTACGAGATACGTCATCACTAATCGGAAAACCGAAACCACGATAAGTTACTCTCGTTTCATAGTCTTGCGTATCAAATACAACAGCGGAATTACCCGACTTGATTGTTCCTGTGCTGGTTTTACTATCCGCGATTAAACGAGATTTTGTGCCGAATAAACGCACTGTAGCCGAATCCTTCGTCTCGGAAGTATCCAGCTCCATTTTGCCTGTCGAGTTGATTACCGCACCTTTGTAATCATTAGGTTTATCTGTGTTAGGTAATTCCGGTTTGCCGATTTTCAGTGCTGCGGAATGTTTGCCATTCGCTTTTACAGTGATTTTGCTGTCTTTTAAATTGGCTTCCGCGCCGTCGCCTGCAATGTAGATACCCACTAAATAATCGCCAATTTTTTTGGTTGATTTATCTTCAACGCTAATGGTTAATAATTCTTTAGAATTTAAAATAGGGATTGAATGAGCGGAGTCTTTTCGATAGATCCTAATCCCTGAAAGTTGATGACCGGTGTTAGCTGTAGCACCGTTATAGCTCATAGAACCAAGAATAGTACCCGAGGTATTATCTACTGTAATTGTTGCATTATCTTTTAATGTTAAAACAGTCTCATTTTTACCACTACCATTATGATCATACCCAACCGCAATGCCATAAGCAGCATTGGAATCTGGGGACTTATTAGGATTTCCTTCACTGGCTAAAGTAACAGCAATATCGGTTTTTCCTTGAATTTCTTCGCTGCGATCGCCACGAATGATAATGGCTTTAGGATAAGTGTGTATTGAAGGATTTGCAGGCGTAACCGTGATATTTACATCACCGGTAACGGTGTTCTCGGTATCGCTCACTTCGTGAACCGGACCTTCACCGGAAATTTGTTTATTTTCGTTAATACTGGAATATTGAGCTGAAAAAGCTGTTGCAGAAAGAGAAGAAATCAAAATGCTCAAAAGCGTTTTGCGATAGGGAAATGGTTTCATAAGGGAGCCCGTAATTTCAGAACATAAAGATAAGTAAAAATTGATGTCAATCATTTTAATAAGAATGAACTTACTAAAATTTTACCCCCCCCCCGAATATGGCAAGCAAAAAGAATGCTCGCATAATAAAAATGCCGTCTGAAACAGGTTCAGACGGCATTAGCTTTCAGACGGCATTTGATGCTTGGAAGTCAGGCAACTTGGGTTTGATGCTCGTTACCTTGACGCTCTCGGATGCAACCCAAACGGTAAACTGTCTCGCCCTGCCCGCTCAGGAATGACTGAACCGCATCGGCATCTTCGGCAGCGACGATGACGACCATACCGATACCGCAGTTAAAGGTCCGGTACATTTCTTGGGTTTCCACATTGCCCGCCTTTTGAAGCCATTGGAAAAGCTTGGGCAATTCCCACGATTCGGCATCGATTTGGGCAACCGTGTTTTCAGGCAACACGCGCGGCACGTTTTCGGTAATGCCGCCGCCGGTAATGTGCGCCATACCTTTAATGGTAAATTTTTCCAAAGCGGCAAGAATCGGTTTCACATACAGACGTGTCGGCGCAATAACGGCCTCACGCAAGGTTTTGCCATTATCAAACTCGGCATCCAGATCGGGATTGTCGCGTTCGATGATTTTACGGATAAGGGAATAGCCGTTTGAATGTGCGCCGTTGGAAGCCAAACCCAATACCACATCGCCCGCTCCGATGCTTCGGCCGGTAATGACATTCTCTTTTTCCACCACGCCGACGGCAAAACCCGCCAAATCGTATTCACCAACGGGATACATACCCGGCATTTCAGCAGTTTCCCCGCCAATCAGGGCGCAGCCGGATTCTTCGCAACCTTGTGCAATGCCTTTGATCACATCGGTCGCGCGCGGAACATCCAATTTGCCGCAGGCGAAATAATCCAAGAAAAACAAGGGCTCAGCTCCTTGAACCAAAATATCGTTGACACTCATTGCAACAAGGTCGATGCCCACCGTATCGTGTTTGTCCCAATCGAAGGCAAGCTTGAGCTTGGTACCCACGCCGTCCGTACCGCTGACCAATACGGGATTTTTATATTTTTTGCCGATTTCGACCAACGCGCCAAAACCGCCCAAATCCCCCAATACTTCCGGGCGCATCGTGCGTTTGGCAAACGGTTTGATGTTTTCGACCAGTTGGTCGCCTGCGTCGATATCGACGCCTGCATCGCGGTAACTCAATGAAGTATTCATCATTTTTCCTTGGTAAATGGGGATTGGACGTTAAAAATAACGGGGCGTATTCTACCTTATTTCTCGTTTGCCGGTTCAGATTTTTGGGCAATATTGTAAACAATATTCTTTGTATGGCAGATTTTTTGACAAACCGTGCAAGGATGTTGATGAGCCAAACAATATCAGGTTCGATATTTGAAAAATTGTCCGGAAAAACAAGCCCGCCGGATTTTGACGGATTGCCCCGTAAAATTAAAAATGCGGCTTTCCCGAAACGGCAACCGTTCCGAGACCGGAAGTACGGGCATTACCTGTCCGCAGATAATCCGGTACAAACTTTTTTATTGTTCATACAATGATTTTATTTAAGAAAATATATGACCTATCGGACAACCCGTTTCCCGATACCGGCCAATAAAATGCCGTCTGAACTTTTTTCAGACGGCATCGCATATCATTTAAACATTAATCCAGTAAACATCAATCCAACTTTTTAAAGTGGCGGCGGCGTTCCAGTTCGCTCAAGTAACGCTTACGCAGGCGGATGGATTGCGGCGTGATTTCAACGAGTTCGTCATCGTCGATAAACTCAACCGCGCCTTCCAGCGTCAGCTTGATCGGCGTGGTCAGGCGCACGGCTTCGTCGGTACCGCTGGCGCGGATATTGGTGAGTTTTTTGCCTTTTAGCGGATTGACCACCAAATCGTTGTCGCGGCTGTGGATGCCGATAATCATACCTTCGTAGATTTTGTCGTTGGGCGATACGAACATACGGCCGCGGTCTTCCAAATTCCACAAGGCGTAAGCGACCGCCTCGCCCTGCTCTTGGGACACCAGTACGCCATTGTGGCGGCCAGGCATATCGGGTTTGACGGGCGCGTAGTCGTCGAACACGTGGCTCATCAGACCGACACCGCGCGTCAGGGTCATAAATTCGCCTTGGAAACCGATCAAGCCGCGTGCAGGAATATGGTATTCGAGACGGGTACGGCCGTTGCCGTCGCTTTCCATATTAGTCAGTTCGCCACGGCGGCGGCCGAGTTCTTCCATTACCGCGCCTTGGTTGTCGTCGGGTACGTCCACGGTCAGGTTTTCATAAGGTTCGCATTTTTGACCGTCGATGTCGCGGTACACGACGCGCGGTTTGCCGACGGCGAGTTCGTAGCCTTCGCGGCGCATATTTTCCAACAAAATGGTCAGGTGCAGCTCGCCGCGCCCGGATACGCGGAACACGTCGGCATCGGCGGTATCTTCCACGCGCAGGGCGACGTTGGTCAGCAATTCTTTTTGCAGGCGGTCGCGGATTTGGCGGCTGGTTACGAATTTGCCTTCTGTGCCCGCCAGCGGGCTGGTGTTCACCATAAAGTCCATCGTCAGCGTCGGTTCGTCCACGCTCAACATCGGCAGGCCTTTGGGGTTGTCTTTGTCGGTGATGGTTACGCCGATGCCGATGTCTTCGATACCGGAAATAATCACGATGTCGCCGGCTTCGGCTTCTTCAAGCGGTACGCGTTCCAAGCCTTTGAAGCCCAAAAGCTGGTTGATGCGGCCTTGGGCGATTTGCTGCTCGTGGTTCATGACGGCAACGGTTTGACCGGGCTTGATGCGTCCGTTCAGGATGCGGCCGATACCGAGGCGGCCGGTGTAGTTGTCGTAGTCGAGTTGGGAAATTTGCAGTTGCAGCGGCTCGTCCGCGCTGCCGCTCGGTGCGGGCGTGTATTTTAGGATGGTGTCGAACAGCGGGCGCATATCGTTGCTCTCGTCGGTTTCTTCCAATTTGGCGAAACCGCTCAACCCTGAAGCGTAAACAATCGGGAAATCCAACTGCTCGTCGGTCGCACCCAAGTTGTCGAACAGCTCGAAAGTCTGGTCGATGACCCAGCTCGGGCGGGCGGACGGTTTGTCGATTTTGTTGATGACGACAATCGGTTTCAGCCCCAAAGCCAAGGCTTTTTTGGTCACGAAACGGGTTTGCGGCATCGGGCCTTCCTGCGCGTCCACCAACAAGACGACGCAGTCCACCATCCCCAAAACGCGCTCCACTTCGCCGCCGAAGTCGGCGTGTCCCGGCGTGTCGACGATATTGATGTGGTAGCCTTCGTAATCGATGGCGGTATTTTTGGCGAGGATGGTGATGCCGCGTTCTTTTTCAAGGTCGTTGCTGTCCATCACGCGCTCGTCAACCTGCTGGTTGGCGCGGAATGTGCCGGATTGGCGCAGCAGTTGGTCAACTAATGTGGTTTTGCCGTGGTCGACGTGGGCGATGATGGCGATGTTGCGGATTTGTTTCATAATTAATGTTTTTCAAAAACTGTAAGAGATAACTGCGCATTATACCACGCTTTACCGGACAGTATTTGGGAAATGAAGATGCCGTCCGAAGCCCTTGCCTTTCGGACGGTATAGTGGATTAACAAAAATCAGGACAAGGCGGCGAGCCGCAGACAGTACAAATAGTACGGAACCGATTCACTTGGTGCTTCAGCACCTTAGAGAATCGTTCTCTTTGAGCTGAGGCGGGGCAACGCCGTACTGGTTTTTGCTAATCCACTATATCTTCTTACATACTTTCAGTTATCCGGTTGCGCAGCCACCTTGCCGCAGGGGCGATTTCGCCCGCCAACAGCCCCGCCGCAATGCCTGCCGATTCTTTTATGACATCAGCCGCCGCGCCGTGCAGCCACGCACCCGCGCAGGCGGCTTCAAAAACCGGCACGCCCTGTGCGAGCAGACTGCCGATGATGCCGCCCAATACGTCGCCACTGCCCGCCGTTGCCAATCCTGCGTTGCCGCTTTCGTTGACATAGATTTCCGTATCCGGTGCGGCAACCAGTGTTTTGTGCCCCTTTAAAACCACGGTTGCGCCGAAAATTGCCCCTATCTTCCTCACTGCCGTCGTCCGATCCGCCTGAACCTGTGCAACCGTCGTTCCAAGCAGGCGCGCGGCTTCGGCAGGGTGAGGCGTTAAAATCAGGTTTTTACACCCGCGCGCCAGATTTCGGGTTTCGGCATCGGTTGATAATATGTTCAGCGCGTCCGCATCCAAAAGGACGGGCTTGTCCGTGTGTTCCGCCAAAATTCCGGCAAGCGTTCCGACCGCCGCTTTATCCGTACCCAAGCCGCAACCGGCAACCCAGGCGTTTATGCCTTGACGCTTGGTCAAACCGTCTGCCGTGTCCAACATAATTTCGGGAAAACCGGCAATGACGGCGAAAGGCAGCGTTTCCTGATTGAAACCCGCCCACACTTTTCCGCAGCCGAGATACATCGCCGCGGATGCCGCCAATATGGGCGCGCCGCTCATCCCTGCCGATCCGCCGACTACGGCGAGTGTGCCGAAAGTCCCTTTGTGCGAATCTTCCGAACGGGCTTTGAAAACATGGGGAAAACGCAATGCCGTCTGAAGCATACGGCGGCGGCTTTCACCTGAAAGATGAAAAACGGGAAACATTGCCCCTCCAATCGGTTAAAATTAAGGCTCGAAAACAAACCGATTCTACCGCCGGAAACCGATTATGAAAAACAAAACCAAAGTCTGGGACTTCCCCACCCGCCTTTTCCACTGGCTGCTTGCCGCGTCCCTGCCCTTTATGTGGTATAGCGCGAAAGCCGGCGGCGATATGCTGCAATGGCATACGCGCGTCGGGCTGCTCGTCCTTTTCCTGCTCGTATTCCGCCTCTGCTGGGGCATTTGGGGCAGCGATACCGCCCGTTTCTCCCGTTTCGTCCGAAGTTGGGCAGGCATACGCGGCTATCTGAAAAACGGCATTCCCGAACACATCCAGCCCGGACACAACCCCTTGGGCGCACTGATGGTCGTCGCGCTTCTGGTCGCCGTGTCGTTCCAAGTCGGCACGGGGCTTTTTGCCGCCGATGAAAACACCTTCAACACCAACGGCTACCTCAACCATTTGGTTTCCGAACATACGGGCAGCCTTATGCGGAAAATCCACCTCAACTTTTTCAAGCTGCTCGCCGTTTTTTCCGCAGTCCACATCGCCGCCGTCGCCGCCTACCGCCTATTTAAAAAGAAAAACCTCATCCTTCCTATGATAACCGGCTTCAAATACATCGAAGGCAAAACCTCAATCCGCTTTGCAGGCAAAGCCGCGCTTGCCGCCGCATTATCGGTTGCCGCGCTTGCCGCAGCCGCCATCCTGCTCCTGTCCTGAAACCCGACATCAATGCCGTCTGAAGCCCTTTTCTGCCTTTCAGACGGCACTCCAAACATTGCCGCTTCAAAAATACCGTTGCACAGAATATCCCACCATTCCGCAACTTCCACACAATACCGATACTTGGTATAAAATACCCTCTTTTTTCCAGCTCTCTAACACTGTATAAAATGCCGTCTGAAACCCTTCGCTTTTCAGACGGCATGAAAACAAGGAAACACACTATGCCAGAATACCGCTCCAAAACCTCCACACACGGCCGCAATATGGCGGGTGCACGCGCATTGTGGCGCGCCACCGGCGTGATGGAAACCGACTTCGGCAAGCCCATCATCGCCGTTGCCAACTCATTCACCCAATTCGTGCCAGGCCACGTCCACCTGCACAATATGGGCCAGCTTGTTGCCCGCGAGATCGAAAAAGCCGGCGCAATCGCCAAAGAATTCAACACCATCGCCATCGACGACGGCATCGCTATGGGACACAGCGGTATGCTCTATTCCCTGCCCAGCCGAGATTTGATTGCCGACTCCATCGAATACATGGTCAACGCCCACTGCGCCGACGCGCTGGTGTGCATTTCCAACTGCGACAAAATCACCCCGGGAATGCTGATTGCCGCCATGCGCCTGAATATCCCGACCATCTTCGTCTCCGGCGGTCCGATGGAAGCGGGCAAGGTCATCGGCGTGGCCAACATCCAGCCCGAACGCCGCTTGGACTTAATTGACGCGATGATCGAATCGGCGGACGACAATGTCAGCAACCGGCAAGTCGAAGAAGTCGAACAAAACGCCTGCCCGACCTGCGGTTCGTGTTCGGGTATGTTTACGGCAAACTCAATGAACTGCCTGACCGAAGCACTCGGTCTGTCCCTACCCGGCAACGGTTCGTATTTGGCGACCCACGCAGGCCGTAAAGAATTGTTCCTCGAAGCAGGCCGTATGATTGTCGAAATCACCAAGCGCTATTACGAGCAAAACGATGAAACCGTACTGCCGCGCAGCATCGCCACCAAAAAAGCGTTTGAAAACGCTATGACGATGGACATTGCGATGGGCGGCTCTACCAACACCATCCTGCATTTGCTTGCCGTCGCCAACGAAGCGGGCGTGGATTTCAAAATGGCCGACATCGACCGCTTAAGCCGCGTCGTGCCCTGCATCTGCAAAACCGCGCCCAACAACCACGACTACTATATGGAAGACGTGCATCGCGCCGGCGGCATCTTCGCCATCCTGAAAGAATTGGACAAGGCGGGCAAGCTGCACACCGACGTATACACCATCCACGCGCCGACGCTGAAAGACGCGATTGAAAAATGGGACGTAACCAACCCTGAAAACACCCGCGCCATCGAACGCTTCAAAGCCGCGCCCGGCGGCGTACGCACCACCCAAGCGTTCTCGCAAAACCGTATGTGGGAAACCCTCGACCTCGACCGCGAAAAAGGCTGCATCCGCGACGTGGCACACGCCTACTCGCAAGACGGCGGTTTGGCGGTCTTGTTCGGCAACATCGCCGAGCGCGGCTGCGTGGTAAAAACCGCAGGCGTGGACGAGAGTATCCTCAAATTCACCGGCCGCGCGCGCGTGTTTGAAAGCCAGGAAGCCGCCGTCGAAGGCATTTTGGGCAACCAAATCGTGGCAGGCGACATCGTCATCATCCGCTACGAAGGCCCTAAAGGCGGCCCGGGTATGCAGGAAATGCTGTACCCAACCTCCTACCTGAAATCCAAAGGTTTGGGCAAAGCCTGTGCCCTCCTGACCGACGGACGCTTTTCCGGCGGCACATCAGGTTTGTCCATCGGACACGCCTCGCCCGAAGCGGCGGAAGGCGGCGCAATCGGTTTGGTACACGAAGGCGACACGATTGAAATCGACATCCCCAACCGCAGCATCCGCCTTGCCATTTCCGATGAAGAGCTTGCCGCACGCCGCGCCGAAATGGAAGCACGCGGCAGCAAAGCGTGGAAGCCGGAAAACCGCGACCGCTACGTCTCCGCCGCCCTGCGTGCCTACGGCGCGATGGCGACTTCCGCCGACAAAGGCGCAGTACGCGACGTATCGCAAATCGAAAGATAAGCCCCAAAACGTGCGGCAAATGCCGTCTGAACAGTAAAGGTCTGATTATGGACAAATTTATCTGGGCGATGGCGGTATTTGCCGCAATTTTGGCCCTCGTTATCGGTAGCGGCTTTACCGCCCTCGAATATGTGAAAGAGCCGCTGCCGACCGCCCCTTATGCCGTTTCCACACCGCAAACCGCCGAAATCAAACCGCCGACACATCCTGCCGGAACGGAATCCCCCGTGCTGCCGATTGACGGTTCAAACCCCGCGCTCGTTTCAAACACTGCTGATGCGGACGGACAGGACGCGCCTGACAGAAAGACAGCCGATACCGTTTCCATCATCGGTGTCGGCGACATTATGCTCGGCAGCAATTATCCGGTCGATTACCTGCCCAACACCAATATTCTGAAAAACGTCGAATCCGTCTTGCAAGACGCAGACATTACCGTCGGCAACCTTGAAGGCACACTGTTTGACGAAGGCGGTACGCCGAAAAAATGTGCAAACCCCAAAATATGCTATGCATTCCGAACGCCCTCCGCATACGGGCAATACCTTGCCGACGCAGGATTCGACTACCTCAGCTTCGCCAACAACCACAGCAACGACTTCGGCGCGCAAGGCATCACGGCAACGGCAGGCAACCTTGACGAATTAAACATCAAATATTCGGGCATCGAAAACAGGTTTGAAACCGCCATCCTGAAGAAAAACGGCGTGAGATACGGCTTCGTCTCCTTCGCCCCCAACCTTGCCGCCGTCAAACTGAACGATTATGCCAAAGTCAGAAAACTGATTCGGAAAACCAAACAAAAAGCCGACATCGTCATTGTGATGTTCCACGGCGGCGCGGAAGGGAAACAGGCGGAACATCTGCCGTTCGATACCGAAATCTTCTATGGGGAAAACAGGGGCAACGTCGTCGAGTTTGCGCGGCTTGCCGTCGATTCCGGCGCGGATGTCGTATTCGGGCAGGGGCCGCACGTTACTCGCGCCGTCGAACTTTACCGCGACCGCTTCATCTCCTACAGCGGCGGCAACTTTGCCACCTACGGCGCAATCAACACCTCCGGCATCAGCGGCATCGCGCCGATTTTCAAAATCATCACCGACAAACAGGGGCGGTTCGTTTCCGGCAACATTATCCCCATCACTCAAGTCGGCGATAAAATCCCCAAAATCGACCCCGAGAAAACCGTTATCGGGCGGATTATTTATCTGAACCGCAGCGATTTCCCCAAGGGGAACGGGCTGGATGTCTCGCCCGACGGCGACATCACGCGCCGGTAAAGAAATATTGGAAATGCCGTCCGAACAAATGCCGTCTGAAAGCCTTTTTTCGGGCTTCAGACGGCATCCGCGTTTCAGACGGCGTTTTTCAATCCGTCAATAATCCACTTTAATCCCCGAGGCTTTTTCCGCTCCGCCCGCACCGCCTTCCGCTTCAAACTGCAAGGGATACAGGTTGAGCTTTTCCATCAGGATTCTGTCGCCGTCTTCGTCCGGATTGCCCGTGGTCAGCAGCTTGTCGCCGTAAAAAATCGAGTTCGCGCCCGCCATAAAGCACATCGCCTGCATTGCTTCCGGCATATTGCTGCGCCCTGCCGACAGCCGGACATAACTTTGCGGCATCGTAATCCGCGCCACGGCGATGGTGCGGACAAATTCCGTCCAGTCCAAATCTTCGGCATCGGCAAGCGGCGTGCCTTCCACTTTGACCAACCGGTTAATCGGCACGCTTTCGGGCTGCGGGTCGAGATTGGCGAGGCTGGCAATCAGCCCTGCGCGTTCGGCGCGGGTTTCGTTCATCCCGACGATACCGCCGCAGCAGACTTTCAAACCGGCGTTGCGGACTTTGCCCAAGGTGTCCATACGGTCTTCGTGCCGGCGTGTGTGGATGATGTCGTTGTAGCGGTCGGGGTCGGTGTCGAGGTTGTGGTTGTAATAATCCAATCCTGCTTCTTTAAAGTCTTCCGCCATACCTTCTTCGAGCATACCGAACGTGCCGCAGGTTTCCATACCCAAGCCCTTGACGGCTTTGATGATTGCGGAAACCGTCTCCACGTCTTTGGGTTTGGGACCGCGCCATGCCGCGCCCATACAAAACCGGCTTGCGCCGCGCGATTTGGCGATTTTGGCTTTTTCGACGATTTCATCCACATCCATCATCTGCTCTTTGCCCAGATTGGTGTTGTGGTGCGCCGATTGCGGACAGTAGGCGCAATCTTCGGGACAACCGCCGGTTTTGATGGACAACAGCGTGGAAAGCTGGATTTCGCGCGGGTTGAAATTTTGGCGGTGGACTTCTGCCGCCTGATGGACAAGTTCTAAAAACGGCAGTCCGAAAAGTGCCTCGACATCGCATTTTTTCCAATAGCGCGCGGTGGGATGAGGCTTGCACTCGGTCTTACGGCGCAAGGCGACGGGGGATACGGTCATAATGTGTTCTTTCGTATTTACAGCGGCGCAATGACGCTGACAGGCAAACCGCCGGCGCAATGACGGCGGTTGCGGGTAATCAAATGGCTGAAAACAGCGGCGGCAAGTGTAACGCGTTTGAAAATACGGGGCAAACGGTTTTTCCGCCTTTGTGCCGCGCAGCCGGGCAATGCCGTCTGAAGGGCTTTCAGACGGCATTGCCCGGGCTATCTCAAAGCGTCCAGCAGTTTGGTGTGTATTCCGCCGAAACCGCCGTTGCTCATCACCAAAATATGGTCGCCGGTTCGGGCGTTTTTCACAATTTCGGCAACGAAGGCATCGAAATCCTTGCCGACGTGCAACCTGCCGCCCAAAGGCGCGAGGGCTTCGGCGACGTTCCAGTCCACACCGCCGGCGTAGCAGAACACTTGGTCGGCTTCTTTGAGACTTGCGGGCAGGGCGGCTTTCATGGTGCCGAGTTTCATGGTGTTGGAACGCGGCTCGAGGACGGCGAGGATACGCGCGCCGCCGATACGTTGGCGCAAACCTTGAATCGTGGTTTCGATGGCGGTCGGATGGTGGGCGAAGTCGTCGTAAACGGTGATGCCGTTTGCCGTGCCTTTGATTTCCATCCGGCGTTTAACGTTTTTAAACGCGTTCAAGGCTTCGCAGGCCGTCCGAATATCAACTCCGGCGTGACGCGCGGCGGCGATGACGGCAAGCGCGTTCATACGGTTGTGCCTGCCCATCAAATCCCATTTGACACGTCCGGCTTTTTTGCCGTCAAGCAACACGTCGAACGAGCCGTCGGTATTGACTTCGCCGGCCTGCCAGCCGTGTTCCGTGCCGAATTTCTCCACCGGCGTCCAGCAGCCTTTGTCCAAAGTGTCTTGCAGGCTTTGCTGCTGTCCGTTGCAGACGATTAAGCCTTCAGACGGCACGGTGCGCACGAGGTGGTGAAACTGGGTCTGTATCGCGCCCAAGTCGGCAAAAATATCGGCGTGGTCGAATTCTAAATTGTTCAACACGGCGGTACGCGGGCGGTAATGCACGAATTTGGAGCGTTTGTCGAAAAAGGCAGTGTCGTATTCGTCGGCTTCGATGACGAAAAACGGCGATTTGCTGTTCGGGTCTTGACGCGGTGTTTGCGGCAGGCGGGCGGAAACGCCGAAATTTTCCGGTACGCCGCCGATGAGGAAGCCCGGCGCGAGGCCGGCATATTCCAAGACCCAGGCGAGCATGGACGCGGTAGTCGTTTTGCCGTGCGTCCCCGCCACGCCGAGTACCCAATGATGGTGCAACACGTTTTCCGACAGCCATTGCGGGCCGGAAATATAAGGCAGGCCGCGGTTCAAAATCGCTTCAACCACATCCATCCCGCGCTTGGCGACATTGCCGATAACGTAAACGTCGGCTTTAAATTCGTCCAACTGCGCGGCATCGAAGCCTTCGTGTACGTCTATACCCAAGGCTTCGAGCTGGGTGCTCATCGGCGGATACATCTTCGCGTCGCAACCGCTGACTTCAAACCCCGCTTCTTTGGCAATGGCGGCAAGCCCGCCCATAAACGTGCCGCCGATACCAATAATATGGATGTGTTTCATCAAAGTTCCCCAATCGTTCAAATTTTGCCGTCCGACAGCGCAAGGGCTGATTCGGCTTCAATCAGTGCGGCTTGATGCCGGCAGCCGAACCGTCTTTCTGTGCATTTCCTTTCGGATTTTGGGCGGCTTCGTCCCTCACCGGGTCCGAATAATCACCGGTCCCTGTGTCTTCCGCCCTGTCTTTCACGGCAGGCCTGACCGAACTGTACACCCGGTCCCGCCCCAGATTCACACCCGAACAGTGTTTTCCCGGAGTTTGGCTGTAACTGACCTTGCCGTTTTGACGGCATTCGTACACTGCCGCAGATGCCGTCTGAACCGCCGCAGCCAGCATCAGCCCCGCAATAATTTTAGATGTTTTCATATCAAGACTCCTTCAAAACCATTTCCACCACACCCAAGCCAAAACCGCCGCCGCCACGGCATTGGACAATAAGATGAGTTTCCACTGTCCCGCCTTATGCGGCACGGCCCTTCTCGGCTTCAAAACGCCGCCATAAAAAAACGGCGACAGCAGCATAGAAGCGATACATAAGAAAATCAATACGCCGTAATAGATTTTTTCAGACGGCATTTCTTTTCCTCAATACGCC
Source organism: Neisseria maigaei (assembly GCF_958267405.1). Classification (NCBI taxonomy): domain Bacteria; kingdom Pseudomonadati; phylum Pseudomonadota; class Betaproteobacteria; order Neisseriales; family Neisseriaceae; genus Neisseria; species Neisseria maigaei. Next base: position 153,473 of record NZ_CATQFT010000003.1, read on the forward strand.
GACCGCTGCCGCATCTGCTCGAACAGGCAGACGGTCGCCGCCATCGCGACATTTAAAGACTCGGTCGCGTCGTGCATCGGAATCCTGACGCACTTGTCCGCCCTGTCCAAAACCGCTTTGCCGACGCCCGCGCCTTCGTTGCCGAACACCCAGGCTGTCGGTCCGCACAAATCTTCGCCGTACAAAACCGCCTGCTTTTCCTCGTGCAAGGCGGTGGCAAACACACGGCCTTTATAGCTTGCCAACCATATTTCCAAATCCGCCTGCGGATAAATGTCCGACAGGAAATGCGCGCCCATCCCCGCGCGCAATACCTTGGGCGACCACGCGTCCGCGCAACCTTTGCCCAAAACGACCGCGCCGATTCCTGCCGCCGCCGCGCTCCGCAACACCGTGCCGACATTGCCCGGGTCTTGCACGCCGTCCAAAACCACGCAGTCGCCGCCGGCCGGCAAAGCACCCGCATCCGGAATATCAATCAGCGCAAGCACATCATCCGCACAAGTCAAGCTGCTGATTTTTTTCAATATGCCGTCTGAAACGGAAAAAATCCTGTCTTCCGGCAAAACCGCCGTCAATTTACGGACTTCTTCAGACGGCATTTTGCCCCCGGGAATATATACCCCGAGCGGCATCCCGCCGGATTGTAGGAAAACCTGAAGCAGGTGCACGCCCTCCAAAACGGTTTGGGCATACTGCCGTCTGAACTTTCCTTGCGACAACAGGCGGTGCAGGTGTCTGATGTGTTCATTATTGGTCGAACTGATGTGTTTCACTTCACAAGCCTTTTAGAAATATGCAACCGGACAATACCCGACTGAACGCCGCCGAAATCTGTTTGCGATATTATCAAAATAAAATGGGAAAGTCAGGATGGACGGGCAAAATGCCGTCTGAAACCGAGATTTGAAAATCCGCACAACAGTTTGCCAACGCCAATGGACGGTTTCCGCTGTCGGCAACAAGCGGCCAGATTGGGCGCAGGGCGGGCAAAACCCGTTTCCCCTGAAGGATTTTTTTCACATTTTTATGGATGCGGCCCACGGTCAACGTATCCGATGCCGCTACCGTCCTCAAAATCCCGTCCTGTTCCAAAAGATGCCCGGGAAGCCCGAACGGATGGCGTTTTAAAACAAATCCCTGATCCGTCAATATTTCCCTTAAATTTCCGCTCACCTGCCTGTCTTTCAAAAACCGTAATTTATCCGTTTTTTCCAATCGGAACACAAACAGCCTGTCCGCATAATGATGCAGCTCAAAACCGGACAGCGTCCATTGGCCTGTCTTCGCCTCCGTCAAAACACGGGCGATATCGGCAAGTGCGTTCTGATTCGGCACGGGAATGCCGTTTTCCTTCAGAAAATGCCGCAAAATATGGGTTTTCCGGCGCGGGGAAAACGCCTGCCAACGCACCGTATCGAAACTGCCTTCCTCACAGACCCAACGGCAGTCCTGAACGACGACCTCGTCCAGCAAAGCCAAATCTTCCTGCAAAGCGCGGACATTGTTCAGCACATGCCGCCCGAAATGGGGAATCTGCGCGGAAAGTTCGGGCAAAATACGGTGTCGGAAGCGGTTTCGCAAATAAGCCGTATCGCTATTGCTTTCGTCCTCGATATTCGGCAAACCGTGTTTTTTTGCATAATCCTGCACATCTTGCCGTGAAAAAGGCAGCAAAGGCCGCCAGATGATGCCGTTTTCCCCAAAAGGACGGACGGCGGGCATAGCCGCCAAAGCGCGCAAACCGCCGCCGCGCGCGACCGCCAGCATAAAGGTTTCGACTTGGTCGTCCCTGTGGTGCGCCAACGCCAAAACGTCAAAGCCTTTTTCGGCAAACGCGGCATAACGCTTTTGCCGCGCCGCCGCCTCGATGCCCAAACCGTTTTTTTCCACGCAGACCTTAACCGTTTCCAGCCCCACCCCGAGCATATCGCAATAGTTTTGGCAGAAATCCGCCCAATTGTCGGCACGGGGGCTCAAGCCGTGATGGATGTGCAATGCCTCCGGCACAAATCCTGCCCGTTTCCCGGCGCGGACAAGCAGGTGCAGCAAAACGACGGAATCCAATCCGCCGCTTAATGCCACTGCTGTTTTTTTTCCATTCAGACCTTGAGGGAAACAATCCTTCAAGCATTGCTCAAACGCATCTAAAGTCAGCACGGCTCCGTCCCGATAAAGAAAAAGCAAGCAGTTTCAGACAAACTGCTTGCTGCTTGTTCTACCCGAATTATTGTTCCGAAAATTTGCCGTAAGCCATAATGCGGTCGAAACGGCGTGAAAGCAGATCGGCGAGCGGTATACTTTGCGCTTCGTGCAGTTGTTTTTCCAAAACGGTTTTCACGTTTTTCATGGTTTGCCCGAAATCCCGATGCGCGCCGCCCAATGGTTCTTTGATGACGGTATCGACCAAGTCCAGCTTTTGCAGGCGGTCGGCAGTAATGCCCAAAGCCTGTGCCGCATCAGCCGCCTTTTCGGCGGTTTTCCACAAAATAGACGCGCAGCCTTCGGGGGAAATAACGGAATAGGTCGAATATTGCAGCATATTGACGTAATCGCCTACAGCAACCGCCAATGCGCCGCCCGAACCGCCTTCGCCGATGACGGTACACAAAACGGGAACGCGCAGGCGCGTCAGTTCGTACAGGTTTTTGCCGATGGCTTCCGACTGCCCGCGTTCTTCCGCGCCGATGCCCGGATACGCACCCGGCGTATCGATAAAGGTCATGACAGGCAAGCCGAATTTCTCAGCCGTTTTCATCAGGCGCAGGGCTTTACGGTAGCCTTCGGGGCGCGGCATACCGAAGTTGCGGCGGATTTTTTCTTTGGTGTCGCGCCCTTTCTGATGCCCGACGACCATCACGCTTTGTCCGTTGAAACGTGCCAATCCGCCGACAATCGCATAATCGTCGGCAAAGTGGCGGTCGCCGTGCAGCTCTTCAAAATCGGTAAACAGCGCGTCAATGTAATCCAAAGTATAGGGACGCTGCGGATGCCGGGAAACCTGTGAAATCTGGGCGGGCGTAAGTTTGCCGAAAATAGACTTGGTCAAATCGTTGCTTTTTTTCTGCAAACGGTGTATTTCGTCCGAAATATCGACGGCAGACTCGTCTTGGACGAAACGCAGCTCATCGATTTTGTTGGTCAGTTCGGCTATGGGTTGTTCAAAATCCAAAAAAACAGGTTTCATAGAATGAAGCTCTCATCAACAGATTCTGCCGCTATCATACGCTATTTGTGCATATTCCGCAGTTAATTTATTGTCCAAAACGGCTTTTCCACACCCTCTTTTTGTGTTCGGGCAGCATGGGAAACAGGGGGATTAGTGCATATATACTAGTTATAAGGCGGCGTATCTTATGCTAAACTCGAAACAAATTCAATTATTTCAAACAAAATCGTATGAAAGACAAGCACGATTCTTCCGCCATGCGGCTGGACAAATGGCTTTGGGCGGCACGTTTTTTTAAAACCCGTTCCCTTGCGCAAAAGCACATCGAACTGGGTAGGGTTCAAGTAAACGGCTCGAAGGTCAAAAACAGTAAAACCATAGACATCGGCGATATTATCGACCTGACGCTCAATTCCCTTCCCTATAAAATCAAGGTTAAAGGTTTGAACCACCAACGCCGCCCTGCATCCGAGGCGCGGCTTCTGTATGAAGAGGACGCAAAAACGGCAGCATTGAGGGAAGAGCGCAAACAGCTCGACCAATTCAGCCGCATCACTTCCGCCTATCCCGACGGCAGACCGACCAAGCGCGACCGCCGCCAACTGGACAGGCTGAAAAAAGGAGACTGGTAAAACCGTTCACGCCGTAAACAGAAGCACGAGCCGCGTACCGCCGCATTTCAGACTGCATTGCCGAAACTCATTCCGTCTCTTCTATCCATGCCTGCTGGACGGCCTCGAGGATGCGTTCGCCGCAACGGGCAGGATCGTCGTCAAATTCGGGCAATGCCATAATCAGGTCGCGCAGTTGGGTAAAGCGCACGGTTTTGGGATCGATGGTTTCGCCGTGCAGGTCGTAGAGTTCTTCGGCGATGCGCCGGGTGTCGGTCCATTTCATATGAATTTCCTTTTATCGTCCGGCATTGAAGCCGTGTAGAATATGTTTCGGCAAAACTGCCGCCCTTTGAGGATGGCTGAATGTTTCAACTCGCCGGACACCACCCTATGTGTCCTGATCTGGGAGGAGTTGCCCCTCCCAAACAAATCTGATTCTACCGCCCCGAAGAGCGGGGTTTCAACCGACAAGGAAGATTGATGAACAATCCGTTGGCCGCAAAATTGTCCAAACTGGTTTATACCGCTTCCGACCATCCCGACTCCCTGTCGGAGATGGAGGAGTTTGACCGTCTGATTCTGCTGATACGCAAACTGTATCAAATATTGGACGGACAACATACCCTCTACAGAGTAACGGTTTGCCTTCACTACCGGAACAGGCGCGGTCTGATTGCCTTGGATAAAGCGGCTGCCGGTTGCGATGCAGCAATGTTGCGCGCCCGGCGTTGGCGCATCTACACGCAGATTGCGGAACGCCTTTCCGGGTCGGGCGGAGGCTTCACGGTTACGGCAGAAAGCGTGTCCGCCGCCTGCCCCGAGCTTGAAGGACGCTATCTCGACCTTGTTCGCCGTACCGCCGCCTCTTTCGGTTTCGCGCAAGGATGGGAAAATCCGGCAGGCAGACAGGAAGAAACGCAAGCCGTCTCGGATGCCGCATCGGGCTACTCCGTCAGAAAAGCGATTAAAATCAATATAGAAGCGAAAGTGGAACGCTATCCTGCATACCGCCCGACCGCCGCCCTGAAAGTAACCTGCCGACGGTTTTTCCGGCTGCAAAACCGGTAAATACCCGTGCATCGCGCCCGAGTAATCCGTCTCGGATGCCGCACCAATCCGTTCTGTCAGAAAACCGATAAAAATCAATATAGAATCGAAAGTTCCACCTGTACGAATGCCTGTTTTCGGGCGATTGCGCCTTATCCGCGCAACAATGCCGTCTGAAGCGCACCGGCTTCAGACGGCCTGTTTTCAGTGTTCTTCGCGCGCGTGGTTGATGGTGTATTTGGGGATTTCCACAATCAAATCCTCGCCGGCGACAACCGCCTGACAACTCAGGCGCGAATCGGCTTCCAAACCCCAAGCCTGATCGAGCAGGTCTTCTTCCAATTCGGTCGGTTCTTCCAAACTGTCGAAACCTTTGCGGATGATGACATGGCAGGTGGTACAGGCGCAGGATTTTTCGCAGGCGTGATCGACTTCGATGTCGTGGTCGAGCAGTACGTCGAGGACGGTTTTGCCTTCCGGCGCGTCTTCGATAACCGCGCCTTCGGGGCATAATGTCGTGTGTGGAAGTACGGTGATTTTGGGCATTTTTATTGTCTTTCTGTAAAAGTGGTTGTGTCCGTTTTTAGGAAAACTGTCTGCCTAATGTCGCGGTTCGAGCAGGTCGGCAACATTTTGCCAGCCTATCAGGCGGGCAAAATCGAGGGCGGTATAGCCTTCCGATGTCTTTGAGGCAGGATTTGCGCCGTATTCAAGCATGGCTTGAACCATAAGTGCATTTCCTGCGATGGCTTCATGATGAAGCGGCGTATAGCCGTCTTCGTCCTGCTCATGCAGAAAATCCGGATTTTGGGACAACTGTTGCCGAAAATCGTCAATACAGTTCCGTGACATCGGATGCTCTTCCAGATTTTCGGGGTGTTCTTTTTCTTCATACACCAGCAATACCTGCCCGGGATCGCCGAAATCGATTCCCCATGCGGCATCGTGTTCTGCGCGCTCCTCTTCCGTCATCTGCCCGCGCATTGCCTGTATGGTAAAGCCGCCGTAGGGGATGCCGTTGCACACGAACATCCAGTCGCTGATGTCGCCAACCGGAACGCAAACGCTTTCGCCTTGTTCGACATTGGTCAGTTCGCCGGGTTCATTGTTCAGCACACCATAAATGTAAAGACCGTCAAAATAAATATCGTCGATCCACATATGTTCGCAAATTTCGCCGTCCGTGCCTTCTTCGAAAAAAGGGGCTTTGACCATGGCAAAATCCAAGGCGGGAATGATGCGGCGGCGTTCCCAAAAAAGCTCGCGCCAGAAATATTTGAATGTTTTACGGGCGCGTTCGCCGGCACGGTTTACCGGTTCGTCTGCCTGTTCTACATAATAAATGACGGAATCGCCCATCATACTGCTCCTCAACGTGTACGGTATCTGTTTGCACCTTACTGCGGTTTTCTGCCTTCGGCATCCGATTCGGATTTGAAAAGTTCCAAATATTCGGAATAGGCTTTTTCCAAATCCGCCCGCGAAAAACAGGTGTAAATATGGATGCCGTCTGCAATTTCGTCCGTCAGCCTCGTGCCGCTTTTGCCGAAATATGCTTCTTTAAAAAGGCGGATTTTCGATTTTTTCGGCTTGTAGGATGCCGCGCCCGCCAAAAGCCGGGGCAGCGCGTAAGGATATTCACGGTGTCCGCGCCGTACCAAATCAAGCAGTTGTTTGCGGCCGGACCCGGCATTCCCTTCCTGCCTGCGTTCGTGGACGCTTTTTTCAAATTCCGATTCCGCCGTTTCGTTTTTCGGAAACACGATTTCGCCGCGAAGCGATAAAAACAAACGTTTCACAAGGTTTTCGTCCACGGCGAACAATTCGGTATCGCCGATCCTGCTTTTGCTGAAAATTTCATGGAGCAGGTTTTCTTTTTCTTTGTAATTGTCGGTTTTGACGGCGAGGATGCGTTCCAATCCGGCAACGTTCGCATAGCCGTTGTTTTCCAAATGGCGCATTCTGCCTTCAAAATTGCTTACGTCCGAAATGCCGATTTTATACACGCCCTTGATGACAGTCTTCATCAGATAGACAATGCCTGACTTTTCCATATCGATGTTTTTCAAGTGTTTTCGATCCTTCAGACGGCATCAGTTATATCTATGCCGTCTGAAACCGTTTAACCATCAAATATTATCAACACTCTGCCCTGTCAGCGCGCGTTGGATGTTGCGGTTCATACGTTTGGCGGCGAAATTGTCGGTGCTGTGGCTGAGTTTTGCAACGGCGGCGCGGATGTCTTCGGCTTTTCCGTCTTTCAGACTGCCTTGCAAAGCGGCGATGCCTTGCCGAATCTGTTGCAATTCTTCGGCTTCCAGCAAATCGCTGTCCAACTCGAGAGCGGCGTTGACGGCATCGGTCAGGCTTTCGGCTTCGACTACGGCTTCGGCGCGGGCGCGGACCGCCATATCTTCGGCGGCGTTGTCCATACTGTCTTTAAGCATTCGGGTAATCGCGCCGTCGTCCAAGCCGTAGGAAGGTTTGACTTCGATTTGCGCGTGTACGCCGGTGCTTTGTTCTTGGGCGGAAACGGACAGCAGCCCGTCCGCATCGATTTGGAAGGTTACGCGGATACGCGCCGCACCCGCCGCCATAGGCGGAATGCCGCGCAAGGTAAATTTGGCAAGGCTGCGGCAGTCGGCAACCAGTTCGCGCTCGCCTTGTACGACGTGTATCGTCATCGCGGTCTGACCGTCTTTGAACGTGGTAAAGTCCTGCGCGCGCGCGGTAGGGATGGTGGAATTGCGCGGGATGATTTTTTCGGCAAGCCCGCCGTAGGTTTCCAAACCGAGCGACAAGGGAGTAACGTCCAGCAGCAGCCATTCGCCGTCGGCCTTGTTGCCTGCGAGGACGTTCGCCTGTATGGCTGCGCCGAGCGCGACCACTTCGTCGGGGTTAAGGTTATTCAGCGGGGTTTGTCCGAAGAATGTGGCAACCGCTTGTTGGACGTGCAACATACGGGTCGAACCGCCGACCATAATCACGCCTTTGACATCCGCCTTGCTCACGCCCGCATCTTTCAAAGCCTGTTTGACGGGCTCGATGGTTTTTTGCACCAAATTTTGGGTCAGGTTGTGAAACTCTTGGCGGGTAATGACGGTATGAACTTTATGGCCGTCTGAAAGCGTGGCTTCGATGACGGCTTCGGTTTGTGTAGTCAGTTTCTCTTTGGCACTACGGACAAGGGAAAGCAGCAGCCGGCTGTCTTGTTCGTTGAGTTTGGAAAGGTCGTTTTGTTCGAGCAGGTGGCAGAACAAACGATGGTCGAAATCGTCGCCGCCCAACGCGCTGTTGCCGCCGGTGGCTTTGACTTCAAACAAACCTTTGGTCAGTTGCAATACGGATACGTCGAATGTGCCGCCGCCCAAGTCGTACACGACAAACGTGCCTTCCGAGGCGTTGTCCAGCCCATAGGCGATGGCGGCGGCGGTCGGCTCGTTGAGCAGGCGCAATACGTTCAAACCCGCCAGACGCGCGGCATCTTTGGTGGCTTGGCGTTGCGCCTCGTCGAAATAGGCGGGAACGGTAATCACCGCGCCGACCAAATCTCCGCCCAAGGTTTCTTCGGCACGCGCTTTGAGGGTTTTGAGGATTTCAGACGACACTTCGACAGGCGTTTTTACCCCCTGCCGCGTATGCAGTTCGATAACGCGTTGATTGTCGCCGAAACGGTAAGGCAAGTAATGCGTATTTTGATGCAGATCGGCAAGCGTCCGCCCGATTAGGCGTTTGGCGGAGCTGACGGTGTTCAGCGGGTCGGATTTTTGCGCGGACAGGGCGGTTTTGCCGACTTCAATGCCGCCGTTTTCCAAATAGCGGACGACGGAAGGCAGGGTAACGCGCCCGTCGGCATCGGGCAGGCAGGCGGCACTGCCGCTGCGGACGGTGGCGACCAAGCTGTTGGTCGTACCCAAATCGATGCCTGCCGCCAAACGGTGCCGGTGCGGGGCGGCGGACATACCCGGTTCTGAAATCTGCAAAAGAGCCATAAATTCTGCCTGTCGGTGCGGTGTGTAAAGGAAGGAAGGCGGCATTTTAACAGAATTTGCGCCGATAGTTGAGCAAACCGCTAAGGATTGGTCCGTGCCGCCGAAATTGCCCTCTGCCGCCAAATACCGATAAAATCCGCCTTTCCCGCCCATCATTAGGAATATAAATCATGAAAGGACTCGACTATTGCCGCCAAAAAGCAGAAGAAAGCCGCTCCAGTTTTTTGTCGGGCTTCCGTTTCCTGCCGCAGGAAAAACGGGATGCGGTAACGGTTCTGTATGCCTTTTGCCGCGAATTGGACGATGTGGTTGACGAATGTTCCAACCCGGATGTTGCACAGGCGACATTGAACTGGTGGCGCGGCGATTTGGACAAAGTATTCGGCGGTGAGATGCCGGAACACCCCGTCAATCAGGCTTTGCGGCAGGTTAAGGAAAACTTCAAGCTGCCGAAATATGAACTGGAAGCCTTAATCGACGGGATGCAGATGGATTTGATTCGGGCGCGTTACGGCAGTTTTGAAGAATTGAAACTGTACTGCCGCCGCGTCGCGGGCGTAGTCGGCTGCCTGATTGCGCGGATTTTGGGGTTTTCAGACGGCAAAACACTGCAATACGCCGACAAGATGGGGCTTGCGCTGCAACTGACCAACATCATCCGCGATGTCGGCGAAGACGCACGCAACGGCAGGATTTACCTGCCGATGGAGGAAATGCGGCGGTTTGACGTACCTGCGGGCGTGATTTTGCAATGCAGCCCGACAGAAAATTTCGCCAAACTGATGGCGTTTCAAATCGAACGCGCCCGCGAAACCTACCGCGAAGCCGTATCACTGCTGCCCGATGCCGACAAAAAAGCCCAAAAAGTCGGACTGGTTATGGCGGCGGTTTATTACGCGCTGTTGAACGAAATCGACCGAGACGGCGCGCAAAACGTCCTCAAATACAAAATCGCCCTCCCTTCGCTGCGCAAAAAACGCATTGCCCTGAAAACCTGGTTATTCGGATTCAAACCGCGCCCCGGCACGCCGGAACGGGCATAAGGCGCATACCGCCCGCCCTTCAGGAAAACCCAACCCCCGCCGCCCCGAAAAACGGGGTTTCAACCATTGGAGGAATAAATGATGAACACGCCGCATCCGCGCCCGAAAATCGCCGTCATCGGCGCAGGCTGGGCCGGCTTGTCCGCCGCCGTCACCTTGGCGCGGCACGCCGACGTTACCCTGTTTGAAGCCGGCCGACAGGCGGGCGGCAGGGCGCGCACACTGACCGGAAATACCGACGGTTTCGGTTTTTTGGACAACGGGCAGCACATTTTGCTCGGCGCATACCGGGGCGTGTTGCGCCTGATGAAAACCATCAGTTCAGACCCCCGTGCCGCCTTTTTGCGCGTACCGCTGCACTGGCATATGCACGGCGGTTTGCAGTTCCGCACCCTCCCCCTACCCGCACCGCTGCATATTTTGGGCGGCGTGCTGCTTGCCAGGCGCGTACCGTCCGCATTCAAAGCCAAACTGCTTGCCGATATGTCCGATTTGCAGAAGTCCGCACGCATCGGACAGCCCAACGCGACAGTGGCGCAATGGCTGAAACAGCGGAACGTGCCACGTGCCGCCGTGATGCAGTTTTGGCAGCCCTTGGTCTGGGGCGCGCTCAACACGCCTTTGGAAACCGCAAGCCTGCGCGTGTTGTGCAACGTTTTGTCCGACGGCGTGCTGACGAAAAAATCCGGCAGCGACTATCTCCTACCCAAACAGGATTTGGGTGCAATCGTCGCCGAACCCGCCTTGGCGGAGCTTCAACGGCTCGGCGCGGACATCCGCCTCGAAACGCGCGTATGCCGTCTGAACACCCTCCCGGACGGAAAAGTCCTCGTCAACGGCGAAGCCTTCGATGCCGCCATACTCGCCACCGCGCCCTACCACGCCGCCGCACTCTTGCCCGAAGGCACGCCCGAACACGTTCAGACGGCATATCAAAACCTTCGCTACCACGCCATCACCACCGTCTATCTGCGCTACGCCGAACCCGTCCGCCTGCCCGCCCCGCTGACTGGACTTGCCGACGGTACGGCACAATGGCTGCTTTGCCGGGGCAGGCTCGGCTTGCCGGAAAACGAAGTCTCCGCCGTCATCAGCGTTTCCGACCGCGTCGGCGCGTTTGCAAACCGGGCGTGGGCGGACAAAGTCCACGCCGACCTCAAACGCATCCTTCCGCATTTGGGCGAACCCGAAGCCGTGCGCGTCATTACCGAAAAACGTGCCACAACCGCAGCCGATGCCCCGCCGCCGGATTTGTCGTGGCTGCACCGGCACCGCATCTTCCCCGCCGGCGACTACCTCCACCCGCACTACCCCGCCACACTCGAAGCCGCCGTACAATCAGGTTTCGCGTCGGTGGAAGCCTGCCTGCAAAGCCTGAGCGATGCCGTCTGAAAACGCCGGCCGGCATCGGGACGCTTTACAAGGTGCAGCAAAACGCTAAAATACCCCCGACCGACCACCAAAAAGGAAAAAGTATGGCGACACTGACCGACAAAACCATATTAGTTACCGGCGCATCACAAGGGCTGGGCGAACAGGTTGCCAAAGCCTATGCGGCAGCAGGCGCGACTGTGATTTTGGTTGCCCGTCATCAGAAAAAACTGGAAAAAGTGTATGATGCGATTGTCGAAGCCGGATACCCCGAACCATTCGCCATCTGCTTTGACCTTATTAGCGCGGAAGAAAAAGAATTTGAACATTTCGCCGCCACTATTGCCGAAGCCACTCAAGGCAAACTAGACGGTATCGTCCATTGCGCCAGCTATTTCTACGCCCTCTCGCCGCTGGATTTCCAGACCGTCGCCGAATGGGTCAACCAATACCGTATCAACACCGTCGCCCCGATGGGGCTGACCCGCGCCCTCCTTCCCCTGCTGAAACAGTCGCCGGACGCATCCGTTATCTTCGTCGGCGAAAGCCACGGGGAAACCCCAAAAGCCTACTGGGGCGGTTTCGGCGCATCAAAAGCCGCACTGAACTATCTGTGCAAAGTTGCCGCCGATGAATGGGAACGCTTCGGCAACCTGCGCGCCAACGTCCTCGTCCCCGGCCCCATCAATTCCCCCCAACGCATCAAATCCCATCCGGGTGAAGCCAAAAGCGAACGTAAAAACTACGAAGACGTACTCCCGCAATTTGTCTGGTGGGCAAGTTCCGAAAGCAAAGGGCGGAGCGGCGAAATCGTTTACCTCTAAATCTCCTTTTTGTTTTGCCATTTGGGTTCTCCAATAAAAAAGCAGCCTGAAAGATTTCAGGCTGCTTATATGCAGGTTACTATTTCTTTTCGGGCGGATCGGGCGGAATGAAAAGAAAAGCCGCACCGAGAATAAGGGGAAGCAGAAATCGGGCATAGGGATACCACGGATGATCGACATGCCAATAGCTGTATCTCCCACGAGGAATAATGTCGTATTCGTAAGTAGCGGGGAAGAAGTTGATCCATACTGTCACAATTACCCAGATAGTGAGCTTTCTATGGTTGGCTACCCACCGCACCGGCTTGCTGTTGCGGATGCTTTCCGGTACCACTTTTTCCCATATCCAATGCAAAAACAGCAGAGACCACTTACCCCTCATACCTGCCCCCCTGCGGTTATAAGCCCAGCAGTTCGATTTCGACTTTTGAACGCCAGCGGGCTTGTGCCGTAACAATACACATTCTTAATTTTCGGTCTGCCGCGCTGTATTTAATCCAGCTTTCAATAAAAGCCTCCAATACTTTGAGCGCGTTGTTAAGGCCGACTGCTTTATTGTACCATAGGGCTTCCTTTCTAAGGGATAAAGTAAAAGCAGCCTGAAAGCCGGTTCGGACGGTTTCAGGCTGCCTTAAAAGGTTTTGCAAGTAATGACGGTCAAGGGACGCGTTTACCAATTCTTGTCCCTGTAATGCTCGGACAGGGCAATCAGCATTATCCACAGGAGGCTGACAAATCCGCTGACACCGGCTGCCATAAACAGGATTTTTTCCCAAGCGTTCATAGGGGGCATAGGCGTTCGGCTGCCATCACTGGTCGGCCCGTCAAGCAAAATATAGATGATGACGGTAACAACATTCAAAAGTATCGGTTTGCGATACAGCATCCAAATATGTTTCAGCCTGTCCGACATACGCCCTCCCAGACGAATCAAAGATCGAGAAAAGCCAGCTCCAAACGCGAGCGGTAGTTGAGTGCGGCGGTATTCACGCAGGCGGCATACTGCCGCCGGCCGCGCAGCACTCTGATCCAACCGATATAGGTGGCAAGCGGATTGCGCTTATCATCATAGCGTAGGTTTGCAATCATATCGGCAGCCATACCCTCAATCACTTCCCAAATCGTACCGGGAGCAGTATAGAGAAAGTTATAGGTAATATCTACTGCCAACAGACGCTTGGAGCAGGTTTTGATTTGGTTTACCGCATCGCTTACTACGGCAGCCACTTCCGGAGTAATGTTCTCGGGGCGGTTTGATGCGACACCGCCACCCCAAATCAGGGCAACACATAGGGCGACGCTTTATGTGTCGTCCTGTGTGTTGAAACATATTTCAATATCCCGATAGAACAAAAAAACCGCCTGCCTGCGGCAGAAACACGCCTTTTCAGGTGCAGGGAAAGCCGCCTGTTTCAGACGGCCTTGTTTTTCAGGCAGCCTAGCTAACCGTCATGGAAGCAATGCAGAACGGGCGGTAGATAATCGCGCCCCATGTGCCCTGCGATCAAAGGGCAGGTTCCACACCCGCCCTTCTTTTCAGACGGCATCAAAAAGCACGCTATATCCGCCAATATGCCGACACAGGCAAATCTTTCGACACCCCGACAGACAAAAACACCTTGACTAAAAATTACATGCAAATAATAATAACAACCTCTTTATTCCTCTAACAATTTTGGAGTAGTTTTCATGAAGAAAATTTCCGCCGCCATCGCTTTTGCCGCCGCTGCCGTTTCACTGACCGGCTGTGCGACCGAATCCTCACGCAGCCTCGAGGTAGCAAAAGTCGCCTCCTACAATACGCAATATCACGGTGTTCGCACCCCGATTTCCGTTGGAACATTCGACAACCGCTCCAGTTTCCAAAAAGGCATTTTCTCCGACGGGGAAGACCGTTTGGGCAGCCAGGCGAAAACCATTCTGGTAACGCACCTGCAACAAACCAACCGCTTCAACGTACTGAACCGCACCAACCTTAGCGCATTGAAACAGGAATCCGGCATTTCCGGCAAAATGCAAAACCTGAAAGGAGCAGATTATGTCGTTACCGGCGATGTAACCGAATTCGGACGCAAAGATGTCGGCGATCATCAGCTCTTCGGCATTTTGGGTCGCGGCAAATCGCAAATCGCCTATGCAAAAGTGGCTCTGAATATCGTCAACGTCAATACTTCCGAAATCGTCTATTCCACACAGGGCGCGGGCGAATACGCACTTTCCAACCGTGAAATCATCGGTTTCGGCGGCACTTCCGGCTACGATGCGACTTTGAACGGCAAAGTTTTGGACTTGGCAATCCGCGAAGCCGTCAACAATCTGGTTCAGGCTGTCGACAACGGCGTATGGCAACCCAACCGTTAAGGACAAATGATGAATCTGAAAACCTTGAGCCGTTTGTCGCTGTGTGCGGCGGTCTTGGCTCTGACCGCCTGCGGCGGCAACGGGCAAAAATCCCTGTATTATTACGGCGGCTATCCCGACACCGTCTATGAAGGTTTGAAAAACGACGACACTTCGTTGGGCAAGCAGACCGAAAAGATGGAAAAATACTTTGTGGAAGCCGGCAACAAAAAAATGAATGCCGCCCCGGGTGCGCACGCCCATCTGGGACTGCTGCTTTCCCGTTCCGGAGACAAAGAGGGCGCGTTCCGCCAGTTTGAAGAAGAGAAAAGGCTGTTTCCCGAATCGGGCGTATTTATGGACTTCCTGATGAAAACCGGTAAAGGAGGCAAGCGATGAAACCTTTGATTTTAGGGCTTGCCGCCGTGTTGACGCTGTCTGCCTGCCAAGTTCAAAAAGCGCCCGATTTCGACTACACGTCATTCAAGGAAAGCAAACCGGCTTCAATTTTGGTGGTTCCGCCGCTGAACGAGTCGCCCGATGTCAACGGCACTTGGGGGATGCTGGCTTCGACCGCCGAGCCGCTTTCCGAAGCCGGCTATTACGTCTTCCCCGCCGCAGTCGTAGAGGAAACCTTCAAACAAAACGGCTTGACCAATGCCGCCGATATTCACGCCGTCCGGCCGGAAAAACTGCATCAGATTTTCGGCAATGATGCAGTTTTGTACATTACGGTTACCGAATACGGCACTTCATATCAAATTTTAGACAGCGTAACCACCGTATCCGCCATAGCACGGCTGGTCGATTCCCGCAACGGAAAAGAGTTGTGGTCAGGTTCGGTCAGCATCCGCGAAGGCAGCAACAACAGCAACAGCGGCCTATTGGGGGCTTTGGTCGGCGCAGTGGTCAATCAGATTGCCAACAGCCTGACCGACCGCGGTTATCAGGTTTCCAAAACCGCCGCATACAACCTGCTGTCGCCCTATTCCCACAACGGCATCTTGAAAGGTCCGAGATTCGTCGAAGAGCAGCCTAAATAAGCATATGCCGTCTGAACCTCTCCGAGCTTCAGACGGCATATGCGAATCTTGATACTTGCAAGCCGCACCGCCCAAAATCGGGCGGCCGGTTTCAATATCCGAACAAGGTTCGGGTTCTGTATTTTGCAGAACCCGAACCTTTTATTCAAATTTAAACTTAATTTCGGCGTGGTTGTATGGTAAATTAACACGCAATATGCCCTGACCGGCAAAACTTCCCCAAACTTCATCAAAAAATCGACTGTACCCGTCTTTTTCAGACGGCATTGATACCGTAAGAGATTTTCCATGCAAAAATGGCAAACCGAGCTTTATTCCACACCGCTTTGGCTTTTACAGACTCTCTTGATAATTTCCGCCGCTTCGGCGGTGATTCTGTTTTTGACACGGAAAACGCGCTTCGGTCGCGAGTTTGCCTATATCCTGCGCCTTTGCCTGACACCCAAAAGCGCGGTCAAAGTCTTGCTGCTGATTACGGCGATGATTACGCTGCTGTTAACCGAAGTGCGGCTGAATGTTCTGAGTACCTTTATGTCCAAAGGGCTTTACGACTCGATGCAGGATTTGAATGCTTCAGCATTTTGGATGTTTGCCGCGATGAACGCGGGCGTGGTGCTGATACGGGCGTTTAACAACGTCGTCAACGACTTCCTCGATCAAGGCTTGGCGATTAAATGGTCGGAGCGGCTCAATGAAGTGCTGACTTCGCGCTGGCTTGCCGACAAAAACTACTACCGCCTGCAAATGCGCCGCCACGCGCCGGACAACATCGACCAGCGTATCCAACAGGACGCGCAAGAATTTATCGCTTCGACCATCGAATTTGTGCGCGGCATGGTCAATTCGGTCGTTACTTCTCTAGAATTTGCCGTTGTTTTATGGGGTTTGGCAGGCATCCTGACCGTGTTCGGCTTTGACATTCCGCGCGGCATTGTTTGGTTTGTCTTTATTTTCGTGATTTTGGCGACCTTTATCGCCATGTGGATAGGCAACCCTTTGATTCGTTACAACTATGAAAACGAAAAGCTCAACGGCGACTACCGTTATTCCCTTATCCGCGTGCGCGACCACGCCGAAAGCGTGGCGTTTTACAGCGGCGAAAAACACGAACACAGCCGGCTTTCCGACCGCTTCAAAGCCATTATCCGCAATCGTTGGCGTATTGCACGGCAAAGCGTCTGCCTGAGCGGCTTTAACGATATGTTTACCAACGGCATCAAGCTTTTTCCCATTATTTTGCAAGCCCCGCGCCTGTTTGCCGGACAAATCAAAATCGGCGACATCCAGCAGACCGTCCAAGCCTTCGCACGACTGCAAAACGCGCTGTCTTTCTTCCGGATGTTCTACAACAAATTCACCGCCTACCGCGCCCGACTGGAGCGTCTGTACGGCTTTTTGCTGAGTACCGAAGAACAACACAGCGCGCAGCAACCCGAGATTAGCGAAGTTTCAGACGGCATTGCACTGGAAAACGTCGCCCTGTTCCGCCACAACGGCGAAGTTTTATTAGACGGTATCAATATCAAGCTCAAAAGCGGCGATTCCCTGCTGATACGCGGTCCGAGCGGTTGCGGCAAAACCTCGCTGTTGCGCGCGCTGGCGGGGCTTTGGCCGTTCGGCAGCAGCGGCAAAGTCAGCCATCCGCCGCATCAAGACATCCTCTTCCTGCCGCAACGCCCGTACACGGCACAGGGCAGCCTGCGCGATGCGGTTTGTTACCCCGACATCGACAAACAGCATCCCGAGTTAGCCGAAGCCATGAACACCTGCCGTTTGGGTTATCTGATTGACAAATTGGATAAAACAGACGACTGGCAGCACAAGCTCTCCCCGGGCGAACTGCAACGCGTCGCCTTCGTCCGCGCCCTGCTTTCCAAGCCCAAAATCGTCCTGCTCGACGAAGCCACCGCCGCCTTGGACGAACCGGCCGAAGCCGCGCTCTACCGCGCCTTAAAGCAAAAACTGCCCGACAGCATCATCATCAGCATCGGACACCGCAGCACGCTCAATGCGTTCCACAATATGCACCTCGATGTCGGCAACGTTGCCTGCGGCTGAACGATGCCGCCTGAAGCCGTTTTCAGACGGCATTTTTCAAATTGATAAAGCACGCGAAAACAACGTACAATAAACCCGTTTACCACCCCTCGGAATGCCGAACCGTGAACCAGCTTATTTTCGACTTTGCCGCACACGACTATCCGAGTTTCGACAAATTCCTCGGCACGGAAAACGCGGAACTGGTCTATGTCCTCCGACACAAACACGGACAATTCATCTATGTTTGGGGCGAGGAAGGCGCGGGCAAAAGCCATCTGTTGCAGGCGTGGGTCGCACAGGCGCTCGAAGCCGGCAAAAACGCCGCCTATATCGATGCCGCCTCCATGCCGCTGACCGATGCCGCGTTTGAGGCGGAATACCTCGCCGTCGATCAAGTCGAAAAGCTGGGCAACGAAGAACAAGCCCTGCTTTTTTCCATCTTCAACCGCTTCCGCAACAGCGGCAAAGGCTTTTTGCTGCTCGGTTCGGAATACACGCCCCAGCAGCTCGTCATCCGTGAAGATTTGCGGACGCGTATGGCGTACTGCCTCGTTTACGAAGTCAAACCCTTAACCGACCAAGAAAAAATCGACGCGCTCGCCAGTATGGCGGCGGCACGCCAAGTAACCGTTGATTCCGAAATTTTCGAATACCTGCTCAAACACTGGCGGCGCGATATGGACAGCCTGATGATGATGCTCGACACGCTGGACAACTACGCCGTAACCATGGGCAAACGCATCACCCTGCCGCTGCTTCGCCAGCTTTTGAAACAACAGGAAACCCAATGTTCCAACACACAGGACGACACATAAAGCGTCTCCCTATATGTTGCCCTGATTTCACCCTTCCCAAACAAAGTCTGCTCCCGCCGCCACGAAGGACGGATGTCCGAGTGTCAGGGTTTCAACCATTAAGGAAATACGATGAACAACCTCGCCATCTTCGACCTCGACAACACCCTCATCAACACCGATTCCGACCACGCCTGGCCGCAATACCTCATCAAAAAAGGCTTGGTTGACGCTGCCGAAACCGAAGCGCAAAACGAAAAATTCTACCGCGACTACCAAAACGGCTGCCTCGACATCGACGCATTCCTCAAATTCCACCTCGCCCCGCTCGCCCGTTACAGCAAAGAAGAGCTGGCAGAATTTCACCGCGAATTTATGGCGGAATACATCATCCCCCACATCTCGCCCATGCAGCGTATGCTGGTACAGAGCCACCAAATGGCAGGCGACGAAACCCTCGTGATTTCCTCGACCAACGAGTTTATCATCACCCCCATCTGCCGCCTTTTCGGCATTACCAACATCATCGGCACGCAACTCGAAACCGGTGCCGACGGCCGCTACACCGGCAACTACATCGGCACGCCCAGCCTCAAAGAAGGCAAGATTACCCGACTGAAACAATGGCTCGCCGAACGCGGAGAAACGCTCCAAAGCTACGGCAAAACCTATTTTTACAGCGACTCCAAAAACGACCTGCCGCTGCTGCGCCTCGTCAGCGAACCCGTCGCCGTCAACCCCGATGCCGAGCTGGAAAAAGAAGCCAAAGAAAAAGGCTGGCCGGTTTTGAATTTCAAATGACGCAATGCCGTCTGAAGCCCGATTCGGCGTTCAGACGGCATTGAGGCTGAAATCCCAAAAACTCAAAGCCACAGGAATTTATCCGGAAAAACAAAAAACACAGGAATTCATCGGGAAAAACAACAATCTTTCCACCGTCATTCCCACGAAAGTGGGAATCTTGATCCGTCCGCACGGAAACTTATATTTCGTCATTCCACCAATCCCACACCACCCTTACCGGTTCAAATCCGCACAAAAACCCACATCCCGTCATTCCCACGAAAGTGGGAATCTAGGACGTATAGTGGATTAACAAAAATCAGGACAAGGCGACGAAGCCGCAGACAGTACAAATAGTACGGAACCGATTCACTTGGTGCTTCAGCACCTTAGAGAATCGTTCTCTTTGAGCTGAGGCGAGCCAACGCCGTACCGGTTTTTGTTAATCCACTATAAAATCTAAAGAAACCTTTTTTCCCGATAAGTTTCCGTGCCGACAGGTCTGGATTCCCGCCTGCGCGGGAATGACGAGATTTCAAAGTTATGGCGTTATCGAAAAACAGAAAATCAAAGCCGCGAGAATTTATCCGAAATGTTCCAACACACAGGACGACACATAAAGCGTCTCCCTATGTGTTGCCCTGATTTGGAAGGGGTTACACCCCTCCCAAACAAAGTCTGATTCTGCCGCCACGAAGGACGGATGTTCGAGTGGCGGGGTTTCAACCATTAAGGAAATACGATAACCGGATTTCAAAAAAACCAGATTCCCGGCGGGAATGACGGATTTTAGGTTTCTGTTTTGGTTTCTGTTTTCTCGGGAATAACAACTTAGAAATTGCCCGAAACCCAAAAAACAAAAACCGGACAAACGGGTTTTCCGCCAAAGCCGGCATTTTCCGACTTTGCTTCAGGCATCTTCCCCTCCGCCTAAAATCATCGACCCGATACCGGCATCGGTAAAGATTTCCAGCAAAAGCGCGTTGGGCAACCTGCCGTCGATGATGTGCGTGGCTTTCACACCGTTGACGGCGGCTTCGACCGCAGAAGCGATTTTCGGCAGCATACCGCCATACAGCGTGCCGTCGGCAATCAGTTCGTCAATCCGTTTCGGCGTGAGTTTGGTCAGCAGATTGCCCGTTTTGTCCATCACACCGGCGATATTCGTCATCATCAAGAGTTTTTCGGCGTTCAATTCTTCCGCCAATTTGCCTGCCACCAAATCGGCGTTGATGTTGAACGCTTCGCCTTTTTCACCTACGCCGACGGGGGCGACGACGGGAATGCAGCCGCGTTCTATCAGCCCTTTAACCAAACCGGTATCGATGCTTTCCACCGTACCGACCTGTCCGATGTCCACGCCATTCTGTTCGGGCGTATCGACCAAAAGTTTCTTCGCCTTAATGAAATGGTCGTCGCGCCCGCTCACGCCGACCGCGTGCCCGCCATATGTGTTAATCATCGACACGATTTCCTTGTTGACGTGCCCGCCCAACACCATTTCGACAATATCCATCGTCTCTTTGTCGGTTACGCGCATCCCTTGGACAAACTCGCCCTTTTTGCCGACTTTTTCAAGCATCGCATTGATTTGCGGCCCGCCGCCGTGAACGATGACGGGATGAATGCCCACCAGCTTCAAAAGCACGACATCGCGGGCAAACCCTTCTTTCAAGGCAGGTTCGGTCATCGCGTTGCCGCCGTACTTGATGACGGCGACCGAACCGGAAAACCGGCGGATGTAAGGCAGTGCTTCGGCAAGGATGCGTGCCTTGTCGGCGGCGGAAATAATGTTTTCAAACGCCATAACGGCTCCATATTGTTGACAATTTCGGCTTATGTTAACGCCAAACGCCGTCTGAAACAATCTTCAGACGGCATCCGGCATACCTTCGGGCAGGTTGAAGCCTTGCAATACGGGCGGTAAAATCACAACTTATCCGGTTCGAGAAACCGGCGACAGCAAGGACTTTCCCATGATTAAAATCAGCACCCGCTTCGATGCCGGCTCGGTCGTCGTCAAAGACCTGAACGACCCTTCCAACATCCGCCTCGCCCTGCGTCCCGACAACGCCTCCGATTTTGCACAATGGTTCTACTTCCGGCTGCAAGGCGCGGCCTATCAAAACTGCATCATGCATTTTGAAAACGCGGCAGAAGCCGCCTACCCGAAAGGCTGGGAAGGCTATCAGGCATGTGCCTCATACGACCGCCGCAACTGGTTTCGCGTGCCGACGAGCTATGAAAACGGCGTACTGACCATCAACCATACCCCGCTATCTAATAGCGTGTACTACGCCTATTTCGAACCCTATTCCGAAGAGCAGCACCTCAACCTCCTCGGCGACGCGCAAGGCAGCGGCCTGTGCCGCATCGATGACTTGGGCAGCACCGTGCAAGGGCGCGACATCAATCTGCTGACCATCGGCAATCAGGTCGAAAGTGATTTGAAAATCTGGATTACCGCCCGCCAGCATCCGGGTGAAACCATGGCGGAATGGTTTATCGAGGGGCTGCTCGGCAGACTGCTCGATCCGCAAGACCCGACAGCACGCACCCTGCTCGACCGCGCCACGTTCTACATCGTGCCAAACATGAACCCTGACGGTTCGGCACTGGGCAACCTTCGTACCAACGCCGCCGGTGCGAACCTCAACCGCGAATGGGAAAACCCGACTTTGGAAAAAAGCCCCGAAGTGTTCTTCGTGCGCGAAAAAATGCTGGAAACCGGCGTGGATTTGTTTTTGGACATCCACGGCGATGAAGGGCTGCCCTTTGTCTTTGTTGCAGGAACTGAAGGTGTGCCGAACTACAATCCGCGCATTTCCGCGTTGGAAGCGCAGTTCAAAACCGCCCTTTTGAACGCCAGTCCCGATTTCCAAGACGAATACGGTTACGAAAAAGACGCGCCGGGCAAAGCGAATATGACCTTAGCGACCAACTGGGTCGGCAACCGTTTCAACTGCCTTGCCTACACGCTGGAAATGCCGTTCAAAGACAATGCCAACCTGCCCGACGACGACTTCGGCTGGAACGGCCAGCGTTCTTTGCGGCTTGGGGAAGCGGTGCTTTCCGCCATTTTGAACGTCGCCGGCGATTTGCGCTGACATTTCCCCTCCCCGAAAATGCCGTCTGAAGCCTTCCGCCTTTCAGACGGCATTTGAAATCAAGGAACATTATGATTACCCATCCCCAATTCGACCCCGTCCTCATCAGTATCGGCCCGCTTGCCGTCCGCTGGTATGCCTTAAGCTACATCCTCGGATTTATTCTTTTTACCTTTCTCGGCAGAAGGCGCATCGCGCAAGGCTTGTCCGTTTTTACCAAAGAATCGCTCGACGACTTCCTCACTTGGGGCATTTTGGGCGTGATTTTAGGCGGGCGTTTGGGTTACGTCCTGTTTTACAAGTTTTCCGACTACCTTGCCCATCCGCTTGATATTTTCAAGGTATGGGAAGGCGGAATGTCGTTCCACGGCGGCTTTTTGGGTGTAGTTATTGCCATGTGGTTGTTCAGCCGCAAGCACGGCATCGGCTTCCTCAAACTGATGGACACGGTCGCACCGCTTGTTCCTCTGGGTCTCGCTTCGGGACGTATCGGCAACTTCATCAACGGCGAACTGTGGGGGCGCGTTACCGACATCAACGCATTCTGGGCAATGGGCTTCCCGCAGGCCCATTACGAAGATGCCGAAGCCGCGACACACAACCCGCTTTGGGCAGAATGGTTGCAACAATACGGTATGCTGCCGCGCCATCCCTCGCAGCTTTATCAGTTTGCACTTGAAGGCATCTGCCTGTTTATCGCCGTGTGGCTGTTCTCGAAAAAACAGCGTCCGACCGGACAAGTGGCCTCACTCTTCCTAGGTGGCTATGGCGTATTCCGCTTTATTGCCGAATTTGCACGCCAACCCGACGACTATCTCGGGCTGCTGACCTTGGGGCTGTCGATGGGGCAATGGTTGAGCGTCCCCATGATTGTTTTGGGTATAGCCGGCTTCATCTTTTTCGGCAGCAGGAAAAATTGAACCTTCTTGATAAAAATGCCGTCTAAAACTTAAATTTTAAGTTTCAGACGGCATTTTATTCCGCTCGAACCATCAATTTTTACCGCAACACGCCTTGTATTTCCTGCCGCTGCCGCACGGACAGGGATCATTCCTGCCTGTTTTTTCTCCCTCCCTGCGGACGGTTTGCGGTTTATTGATGACCGCCTGCCAGTAGCGGTAGATATCCGCCAATGCATAAGGCAACTCGGATTCCAGCTCCGCTAGCTCGCCTTCTGTGAATTGCAGACGGATAGCGCCGTTGTCCTCTTCGTCGTAAATACCCCCCAATGCCATGATGGGATAAAACAACTCTTCAAACTCTTCATCATCGACGGCTTCAAACCAATCGGTCGGCACAATATCCAAACCGTAAAGATAAGCATTGCACCATGTGTAAAAATCGCTGCCGCCGTCTTCGTTTTCATACAGCCACAAATCGGGCAGTTTTTTATCCGACATCGCGGCGGTTGTTTCCATCGCCATTGCCAAAACCAGCCGTTCGATTTCGGAACGTTCGGCAGCGGTAAATTGCGATTCGTCGCCCAACACTTCCGGCAGCCAGTCGAACGGTGTCAGTTTGTCCGGCCCGCTCAACAACGCCATCATAAAGCCCTGCACTTCATCGCAGCGCATGGTATTGCCCTGCTCGCTTTTCGCATCCAACAGCTCGCTCAACCGCCGTTTGGACGCTTCGGTAAATTTTTGGGAATCCATCATTTTCCTTTTCAAATGGGTTTTGCGCCCCGCTATCGCCGCAATGCCGTCTGAAGCTTTTTTTGCTTCAGACGGCATCGTCTGTTTTCACGCTCAAATCGTACCGCTGCCCTGCGCCTTCGGTTTGGCGGCACTAAATTCCAGCTTGCTCAAAGCGGAAAGGTAGGCTTTGGCGGTGGCGACCAAAACGTCGGTATCCGCGCCCTGACCGTTGACGACGCGGTTGCCGCGCGCCAGACGGACGCTGGTTTCGCCTTGGCTTTCCGTACCTTGCGTTACTGCATTGACGGAATAAATCTGCAAAGTCGCGCCGCTTTGCGCCACGCTCTCAATCGCTTTGAAAATCGCATCGACGGGACCGGAGCCTGTGGCGGAAGCGCGTTTTTCTTCGCCTTTGATGCTGAACACGATGTCGGCTCGAGGTTCTTCGCCGGTTTCGGTGCTGATTTTTTGGGAAATGAATTTGTAGCTTTCGGTATTCATATTGCCCATTTCGTCGGACACCAGCGCGTGCAGGTCTTCATCGAAGATTTCGCGTTTTTTGTCGGCGAGTTCTTTGAAGCGGGCAAACGCGGCGTTCAGCGCCTCTTCGCTTTCCAATTCGATGCCCAAATCCGCCAGCTTGGTTTTGAAGGCGTTGCGGCCGGACAATTTGCCCAAGCTCAAGCGGTTGGCCGACCAGCCGACCGATTCGGCAGACATAATTTCGTAAGTTTCGCGATGTTTCAGCACCCCGTCCTGATGGATGCCAGATTCGTGCGAAAACGCATTCGCGCCGACAATGGCTTTGTTGGGCTGCACGGGATAACCGGTGATGGTGGAAACCAGTTTGGACGAAGGCACGATTTGCGTGGTGTCGATGCCGGTTTCCAAGCCGAACAAATCATGACGCACTTTCAACGCCATCACGATTTCTTCAAGACTGGCATTGCCCGCGCGTTCGCCCAAACCGTTGATGGTGCATTCCACCTGGCGCACGCCTGCCTGAACAGCGGCCAGTGAGTTGGCAACCGCCATACCCAAGTCGTTGTGGCAGTGGGTCGACCAGACTACTTTGTCGCCGTTGGGTACGCTTTTGATGATGTTGCTGATACGTTCGTACCACACGGAAGGGATGGAGTAGCCGACAGTATCGGGAATATTGATGGTGGTCGCGCCCGCTTCGATAACCGCCGTAAAGATTTTGGCGAGGAAGTCCAAATCCGAACGCACAGCGTCTTCGGCAGAAAATTCCACATCGTCGGTATATTCTTTGGCGATTTTCACTGCTTTGACCGCCGCATCGATGACCTGCTGCGGCTTCATTTTCAGTTTGTGCTCCATATGGATGGGGCTGGTGGCAATGAAGGTATGGATGCGTTTTTTCGGAGCGGGGGAAACGGCTTCGCCCGCTTTGCGCACATCGTTTTCAACGGCACGCGCCAACGAGCAGACTGTGGATTTGGTGATGATTTTGGCAATCGCATTGACCGACTCGAAATCGCCCGGGCTGGCGGCGGCAAAACCCGCCTCAATCACATCCACGCCCATTTTCTCCAACTGGCGGGCAATGCGGATTTTCTCCTCTTTGGTCATGGATGCACCGGGCGACTGTTCGCCGTCGCGCATGGTGGTGTCGAAAATAATTACGCGGTTGGTCTGTGTCATTTCTGTTCTCTCCAGAGATTCATTTTTTTGTAAAAAAGCATTCAAATCCAGCGGTCTGCCTTGCGATTCGGCAAGTGCAGTCAATTTTTGCAGTTGCGCCAAAGGCAGCGACCCGCGTGTGCGCCATTTGTAGATGGCGGCGGTCGTCGCGGCATTTTCGGGATCGTGCCGTTTCAACGCTTCGGCAAGCGCGTTCACGCCGCCGAAATAGGCGACCAGACGGTCTATATCTAATTGCATGGTAGTCCTTGTCTAAAATCAATCTGCCCGCAGCAGAAATATGGACGGGATTATACGCATTTTGGACAAAACGGCAATATCAATTTGAAAAAATCTCAATAAACCGCTATAGATTTTATTAATTTTATACATTTTGTCTATTTAATTGCAGGTGCGGAGTGATTGTTGACAATTTCGGCAGAACAGGACAAATTCGGCGGCAACAAACCAAACGCTACAAACGCAAAGAACAAAAACAATGAAATACAAAAGAATCGTATTTAAAGTCGGCACATCTTCGATTACCCATTCGGACGGCAGCCTCTCGCGCGGCAAAATCCAAACCATCACCCGCCAGCTTGCCGCATTGCGTCATGCGGGACACGAGCTGGTCTTGGTGTCTTCCGGTGCGGTTGCAGCAGGGTTCGGTGCGCTGGGTTTCAAAAAACATCCGGTCAAAATCGCCGACAAACAGGCTTCCGCCGCCGTCGGGCAGGGGCTGCTGATGGAAGAATATACGGCAAACCTGTCTTCAGACGGCATCGTGTCCGCGCAAATCCTGCTCAACCGCACCGACTTTGCCGACAAACGCCGCTACCAAAATGCCGGCAGCGCACTTTCCGTACTGCTGCAACGCCGCGCGATTCCCATCATCAATGAAAACGATACGGTTTCGGTTGAGGAGTTGAAAATCGGCGACAACGACACATTGAGTGCGCAAGTGGCGGCGATGATACAGGCAGACCTCTTGGTGCTGCTGACCGACATAGACGGGCTTTACACCGGCAACCCGAACAGCAATCCCGATGCCGTACGGCTGGACAGAATCGAACACATCAACCATGAAATCATCGAAATGGCAGGCGGTGCGGGCTCGTCAAACGGCACGGGCGGTATGCTGACCAAAATCAAAG
The DNA here is from genome assembly GCF_958267405.1 of Neisseria maigaei. Lineage (NCBI taxonomy): Bacteria > Pseudomonadati > Pseudomonadota > Betaproteobacteria > Neisseriales > Neisseriaceae > Neisseria > Neisseria maigaei. The sequence continues at coordinate 180,075 of NZ_CATQFT010000003.1, forward strand.
CGGCGACGATTGCGACCGAGTCCGGCGTACCGGTCTATATCTGTTCCTCGCTCAAACCCGATGCACTTGCCGAAGCGGCAGATAATCAGGCGGACGGCTCGTTTTTCGTCCCCCGCGCCAAAGGTTTGCGGACGCAGAAGCAATGGCTGGCGTTCTATTCCGAAAGCCGGGGCGGCGTTTATGTGGACGAAGGTGCGGAACACGCTTTGTCCTGAGAGATCCCCTCATAATTTCCCCAAAGCGTAACCATGTGTGAATAAATTTTGAGCTAGTAGGGTTGCAGCCACGAGTAAGTCTTCCCTTGTTATT